>NZ_LFVW01000316.1:0-4950 GCF_001182915.1 Kitasatospora sp. MY 5-36 | reverse complement strand
GTACGGCTCGCCCCACGGCACCTTCACCGCCTGCTCGCCCGGGCCGCGCCCGCCGGCCGGCTCGATCCGGCGCAGCCCGGCGTGGCCGAGCACCGCCTGCACCCGGGCGACCGCCCGCTCCACCCGGTCGTCCGCGACGGCCTGGCCCCACAGCGCGAGCTGGCGGCCCTGGTCCGGGGAGAGGCCGTCGGGGGCGAGCCGGAGCAGGGTGAAGCCGGTGTCCTCCCTGCCGTCCCCGTTGCCGCTGCCGTCCCCGTCGCCGTCGCCGTCGCCTGTGCCGGTGAAGGTGCCGGTGAAGGTGCCCGCGCCCTGCCAGGCCTGGAGCTGCCAGCGGACCCGCTCGGCCAGCGCCGTCGCGGACAGCCGGCCCTCGTGCCGCCACAGCCGGGAGGCCGTCCGGCCGTCCGCGCAGGCCACCTCGACGGCCACCCGGCGGCAGGTCAGCCCGGCCCCGGCCAGCCGCTGGTGCAGCTGCTCGGCCAGCGCGCGGGCGACGAACACCAGCGGTTCAGCCGACGGCTCCGGCGGGTCGAAGCGCTGCTCGACGGCGAGGTCCGGCTCCTCGTCACGGGGCACCAGCGGACGCGGCTGCAAACCGCGGGCCAGCCGGTGCGCGACCGTCCCGGACGGGCCGAAGCGGTCCGCGACCGACTCGGCCGGCAGCGCGGCGAAGGCCCCGACGGTGGGCAGGCCGAGCCGCCCGAGCAGTTCGGCCAGTGCCTCGTCGCCCAGCGCGCTCACCGGGTACGGGGCGAGGAACTCCGCCGTCCGTCCGGCCGGGACCAGCACCCCGGCCCGGGCGGCGAGCACGGCGGCGAACAGGCCGTCGGCGACGCCGACCCGGGCCCGGGGGGCGGTGGCGGCCGGTGGAGGAGCGGTGGTGGCCGGTGGAGGGGCGGTGGGCTGCCGCTCTTCGACGGCCGGCGCGCCCGGAACGGCGTCCGGGACGAGGGGCTGCCCGAGGGCGTCCGCCACCGCCCTGCCGACCTTGGCGGCCAGCGCCTCCTCGCCGCCGAAGTAGCGGCCCGGGCCCTTCACCGGGATCGCGCACAGGCCCGGGCGGATCACCTCCACCCGGGGCGTGAACGCCTCCACCGCCGCGACCACCGGCTCGAAGCGGCGGGTCTCCGCCTCCGGGTCGCGGTCGCGCAACTCCAGCTCCGGGCAGAGCCGTTGGGCCAGCTTGAGCCGCTGCCCCTGCCGCACCCCGGCCGCCCGGGCGCCCTCCGAGCAGGCGAGGATCCGCCCGCCCTCGGTCACCGCGACCGGGTCGTCGCCGGTGACGGCCACCACCGGCCAGTCCGGGCACCAGACCACCAGCACCCGGGGGGTCCTGTCGTCCGCCGTCCCGGATGCCATCGCTGTCTCGGCCGTCACCTCAGACCACCGCCGCCACGCGGGGTGCCATCGGCTCCGCCGCCGGTATCACCGTGGGTTCCGCCACCGGCTGCGGCTGCTCCTGGAGCGGACGCACCGCGCCGTACTCGTCCGGCAGCCAGAGCCGGACCGTCCGGCCGCGCACCGCCGAGCCGCGGCCCTCGGCCACCACCTCCACCTGCCGGCCGACGAGCTGTCCATGGCCGTCGCCCAGCCCGAACCAGCGCCCGGAGCGCACCCCCAGCCGCAGTGCCGCGCCCGGCCACGGTCCGGCGACCAGCAGCACGCAGCCGCTGCGCCGCAGCACCGCCGCCAGCCGGGCGGCCAGCTTCGGCGGCACCGGCCCGTCCGGGCGCAGCATGATCAGCTCGACCGCGTCGGCCAGCACCGAGACCACCTCGGCCCAGTGCGGCCCCGGGTCGTCCGCGACCAGCAGCCGGCGCAGGTCCAGCCCGTACCCCTCGGCGGCGGCCAGCCCCAGGTCCGGCAGTCCGACCGCCGCGGCCCAGCCGCCCCCGCTCTCCTTCACCCCGGCGGCGAGCGCCAGCAGCAGCCCGGTGTCCCCGCCCGCCACCGACACCGCCGTCCCCCGGCGCAGCCCGGCCTCGGGCAGCACCTCCCGGAGCGCGGACGGCACCGGCAGCAGCCCCCGCCCCTCCCTCTGCTCCCCGTCCTCCCCCTGCTGCCCCCGTTTTCCCGGCACGGCAGCCGGGGACGCCACCGGGCGGAGCACGGGGCGTGCGGTCTGCTCGGCGGTTGATTCGAAAAAAGGTTCGAAAACGGGCACACCCCCAGGATCGAACATTCGTTCGCAAAGATTCAAGTCCGATCCGTCCACCCCACCCGTCACTCTCCGCTGTCCCGCCTCGGCGGGGCTGCGCGGATCGCGGCGCGGCGCGGCGCGGCGCGGCCGCCGGAGGCTCCGGCACCGGACGGGCGACACCGTTCGTCCGACCGGACTACCGACAAACCTTTTTTCCTTGACAAATTTTTTTGTCGGATGGATGCTGGAACGGTGCTGGAAGTCGCCGTGATCGAAGAACCCGCCGCGGCCGAGGCCTCGCTGGACCCCCTGCGGTCACGCCTCCTCGCCGCCCTGACCGAGCCCGCCTCGGCCGCCATGCTGGCCGCCCGGCTGGGCCTGCCCCGGCAGAAGGTCAACTACCACCTGAAGGAACTGGAGCGGCACGGCCTCGTCGAACTCGACGAGGAACGCCGCAAGGGCAACGTCACCGAACGGGTGTACCGCGCCACCGCGGCCTCCTACGTGATCTCCCCCAGCGTCCTGGCCGCCGTGAGCCCGGACCCCGCCCGCTCCCCCGACCAGCTCTCCGCCCGCTGGCTGCTGGCGCTCGGCTCCCGGCTGGTGCAGGAGGTCGGGGCCCTGCTGACCGGCGCCTCCCGGGCCCGCCGGCGGGTCGCCAGCTTCGGCATCGACGCGCAGGTGCGGTTCGCCTCCGCCGCCGACCGGGCCGCCTTCGCCGAGGAACTGGCCCAGTCCGTGGCCACCCTCGTCAGCCGCTACCACGACGAGTCCGCCCCCGGGGGCCGCAGCCACCGGGTGATCGTCGGACTCCACCAGATCCCCGCCGCCCAGCCCGGCCCCGGGGCGGAGCAGGACGGGACCAGGGCGGAGCAGGACGTGACCGGCACGGAACAGGCCGGCCCCGGCACGGAACAGGCCGTCACCCGGGCGGACCAGGAGGACCCACGATGACCCACCCGTTCGAGATCGAGCTGGAGACCTCCCTGCCGGTGAGCCCGGAACAGGTCTGGGAGGCGATCGCCACCGGACCGGGGATCGACTCCTGGTTCATGGGCCGCAACGAGCTGGACCCGCGCGAGGGCGGCACCGCCGTCATGGAGACCGGGGGCCACCGCGCGGAGGCGGTCGTCACCGCCTACGATCCCGGCAAGCGCCTGGCCACCCGTACGGCCACCGGCGAGGACGGCCGGTTCATGGCCTTCGAGTACCTGATCGAGGGCCGGGACGGCGGCGCCACCGTGCTCCGCGTCGTCCACAGCGGCCTGCTCGGCGACGACTGGCAGGACGAGTACGACGCGCTGCGCCGCGGCTGGCCCTTCCACCTCCACACGCTCCGCGAGTACCTCACCCACTTCCCCGGCCGCACCGCCGTCCCCGTCTTCGCCGCCGCACCGGCGGGTGGACGGACGGAACCGGAGGTCCGGGCCCTCCTCGCCCGCGCCCTGTCGCTGCCGCTCCCGGTCGCCGCGGGCACCCGGGTCCACGGCGAACCGGCGGGCCTGCCGCCGCTGGACGGCGAGGTGGTCTGGGCGGACGACGAGCGCTTCGAGGTCCGCACCGCCGACGGGCTCTACACCTTCCACCACGGCTCCGGCCTGGTGCTGATGTTCCACCACCTCTTCGGCCCGACTCCGGGCGGGGCCGGGGGTGAAGCCGGGACCGGGACCGGGGCCGAGGCCGCCTGGCAGCGGTGGCTGACCGGCGCCCTCGCCTGACCTTTCGGACCTTCGGGCCATCGGACCTTCAGACCTTCAGACCTCCTTCAGACCCGACAGAAGCAGAACCGCACGAGAACCGAGGTACCACCCATGCGCACCCTGATCAGCACCGCCTTCATCTCGCTCGACGGCGTCGTCGAGGGCCCCGGCGGCGAACCCGGCTACCGCAACTCCGGCTGGACCTTCAAGGACATCGAGTTCCTCCCCGAGGCGTTCGAGATCAAGGGGCGGGAGCAGGAGGAGGCCACCGCGATGCTGCTCGGCCGGGCCAGCTACCAGGCGTTCAGCCCGGTGTGGCCGGACATGGCGGAGTTCGCCCACTACAAGACGCTGCCGAAGTACGTCGTCTCCACCACCCTCGCCGAGGCCGACCTGGTGTCGAACTGGGGCGAGACCAGCATCCTGCGCTCGCTCGACGAGGTCGCCGCACTGAAGGAGACCGAGGGCGGCCCGATCATCGTCCACGGCAGCGCCACCCTGAACCACGCCCTCTCGGACGCCGGCCTGATCGACCGCTACCACCTGCTCGTCTTCCCGCTGCTGCTCGGCGCCGGCAAGCGCCTGTTCAGCACGACGGACAAGGACGCCCAGAAGCTGAAGCTGGTCGAGTACGGGGCCTACGGGAACGGCATCCAGAAGCAGGTCCTCGACGTGGTCCGCTGACCGCTCTCCACTCCTCCTCTCCATCCTCCCCCGTGGGAGCGTTGACGGCCCCGGACCGTCAACGCTCTTCCGTGGTGCGCCAGATGAACACCTCACTGCTCGGCTGCCGCTCCGAGAAGAGCCCCGACGGCGAGGTCCGGGCGAGGAGGAGGCGGAGGTCCGCCTCGAAGGCCGGACGGCGCTCGGCGAAGAGGTGCGGGGCCGAGGAGGAGAGCGCGAAGACGCCCGCGACCGCGTCGTCGGCCGTGCGCTCCAGCGGCCGTCCGCCCGGGACGACGATCCGCTGCGGGCCGGCGAAGCCCGCCCGGGCGAGGACGGCGGCCTCGTCGCCCGGCGTGCCGTGCGGCAGCAGCCCCTGCCCGGCGCGGCGGACCGGGCCGAGGTAGCGCCGGACCAGCCCGTCGATCGCGGCGTACGGGACCGGCG
>NZ_LFVW01000031.1:0-40450 GCF_001182915.1 Kitasatospora sp. MY 5-36 | reverse complement strand
GTCGGCGAACGCCTCCACCGCCCACAGCGCGGAGGCCAGGGCGCCGTAGTGCCGGGCCGCGTCCGCGGCGGCGGCCTCGGTCAGCGGCGCCTGCGACCACTGCTCGCGGGCGTGCCGGGCGGCGGCGTCCAGCGCGCCCCGGGCCGCGCCGATCAGCGCGTTGGCCTGGGCGAGCTGGAAGGCCGGGGTGAGGAAGGTGTTGTAGACCCGGGGCACGAAGGTCTTGTCGACGTGGCCGAGCGCCCCGGTCCACGGGATGTTCGCGCCGTCGGCGACCACCGTCCCGGCGGCCAGCGACCGCAGCCCGAACTCCTCGGCGCCGGGCTCGAAGGACAGCCCCAGGTGGTCGCTCATCGCGAGCGCGCTGATCGGGGTGTCGCCGTCCTCCAGGAAGCCCTCCAGGATGGTGATGTCCGACACCGGGTGGCCCAGGACGCGCTCCAGCCGCCCGTGGAACAGCATCTCGCGGCCGGTGTCCTGGATCACCAGGGGCGCCGAGCGGGGCTTCGAGGACCCGCTGTAGAACCACCGGGCCCGGGCCGACACCTCGGCGATGTGCTGGATCTTCTCGTCGGTGCCGATGAACTCGGCGATCGACACCCACACGTAGTGGTGGGCCAGCAGCTCGCCGACCGAGGCGTCGGCCGCCGCGACGGTGCGCACCACCCGGAACGCGGTGGACCACTCCTGGCCGGCCCCGCCGTACTCGACCGGCCCCAGCAGGGTCACCAGGCCGGACTCCTTCAGCAGCCGGATCTCCCGTACCGGCGGGGTGCCCTCGCGGTCGCGCCGGGCGGCGCCGGGTGCCAGCAGCGCCGCGACCTCCTCGGCCCGCCGCAGCCACGCCTCGGCGGCCTCGGGGACGGCGTCCGTCGTCGTGTCAGTCATGTCTCCCACTTCGTGACGTGCTCGCCGTCCTGCCCGGCGACGTGTTCGGTGTCCTGCTCGGTGTCCTGCTCCGGGGCCTGCTGCGGGTCCTGCTCCGGGTCGTCGCGGCCGGTGACGTCGGCGCCGTGCGTCCTGCCCGAGCCGTCCGCACTGCCCGTACTGCCCGTACTGCCCGTACCGTCCGTACTGCCCGCACCGTCCGCGCCGGGCAGCCGCAGGACGGCGTCCAGCAGGGCCCGGGTGTACGGGTGGACGGGGGCCTCGAAGATCCGCTCGGTCTCGCCCTCCTCGACGACCGACCCGCCGCGCATGATCAGCACCCGGTCGGCGACCTGCCGCACCACGGCCAGGTCGTGGGTGATGAACAGCAGGGCGATGCCCCGCTCGCGCCGCAGCCGGTCCAGCAGCTCCAGCACCTGCGCCTGCACCGAGACGTCCAGCGCCGAGACCGGCTCGTCGCAGACCAGCACCTGCGGACGGCCCGCCAACGCCCGGGCGATGGCCACCCGCTGGCGCTGACCGCCGGACAGCTGGTGCGGCCGGCGGGAGAGCAGCTCGGCCGGCAGGCCGACCTGGTCGAGGAGTTCCGCGCACCGCCGGGCCCGCTCGGCGCGCCGCAGTCCCGGCAGCGCCTCGCCGATGATCCGCGCCACGGTGAACCGGGGGTCCGCCGAGGCGTACGGGTCCTGCTGGACGAACTGGATCGCCGAGCGCGAGGCCCGGCGCCGCCGCTCCGGCAGCGCCGACCAGGGCCGCCCGTGCAGCAGCACCTCCCCGGCGTCGGGACGGGACAGACCCATCGCGACCCGCGCCAGCGTGGTCTTGCCCGAGCCGGACTCGCCGACGACGCCCAGCGCCTCGCCCGCCCGCAGGGTGAACCCGACCTCGTCGAGGGCCCTCGGCCCGCCCGGGGCGAAGGACTTGACCAGCCCGCGCCCGGTCAGCACCGGGGCCGCCTCCTCGGCGTCCGGTGCCTCGGCCGGTGCCGGGGCCTGGGCGGGACGGGCCGGCGGGCGGCCCGAGGGCACCGCGTCCAGCAGCATCCGGGTGTACGGGTGCTCCGGGGCGGACAGCACCCGGCCGGTCGGCCCGCTCTCCACCACCTCGCCCCGCCGCAGCACCAGCACCCGGTCCGCCAACTGCGCCACCACCGCCAGGTCGTGACTGACCAGCAGCAGTCCCCGGCCCTCGGCCTTGAGCCGGCCGAGCAGCGCCAGGATCTGCGCCTGGACGATCGCGTCCAGCGCCGTGGTCGGCTCGTCGGCGATCAGCAGCGGCGCGTCGGCGGCCAGCGCGGAGGCGATCAGCGCGCGCTGGCGCAGCCCGCCGGAGAGCTGGTGCGGGTACTGGGTGCGCCGGGCCTCCGGCTCCGGCACGCCCACCGCCGTGAGCAGTTCCACCACCCGGGCGCCGACGTCCGGACCGGCGGTGCCGCCGAGGCGGGCCGCCTCGGCGATCTCGGCGCCGACGGTGCGCAGCGGGTCCAGCGCGGTCAGCGCGTCCTGGAAGACCACGGCGACCCGCCGGCCGCGCACCGCGCGCCACTGCCGTTCGCCGAAGCCGGCGGTGTCCGCCCCGGCGACCTCCAGGGTCCGGGCGGAGACCCGGGCCCTGGCGCCCGCCAGCCCGATGAGGGAACGCGAGGTGACGGACTTGCCCGAGCCGGACTCGCCGACCAGCGCCACGCACTCCCCGGGGCCGATGGCCAGTGACACCCCGTCCACGGCGGGCCGCGGCGCGCCGGGGAACGACACCCGCAGCCCCTCCACCCGCACGAGCGGGCCCGGCACCGGCGCACCGGTGTCCCCGGCCGTCGCCTCCGCACCGGTCGCTTCCGTTGTCGTCGTCGTCATCGCACCGCCCTCAGTTGCAGCGAACGGCCGATCAGCGTGGTGCAGACCACCACGACCGAGACGGCCAGGCCGGGTGAGATCGAGATCCACCAGGCCGTCTGGAGGAAGTCCTTGCCGTCGGCGACCATCGAGCCCCAGTCCGCCTCCGGCGGGACGGGGCCCAGGCCGAGCAGGCTGAGCCCGGAGCCCGAGATGATGGCCGAGCCCAGCCCGATGGAGGCCAGCACCACCAGCGGGCCCCCGACGTTCGGCAGCACGTGCCGCAGCACCGACCGCCAGGCCGGCACCCCCAGCACCCGCGCCGCCTCCACGTACTCCGAGCGCAGCACCAGCCGTGCCTGGCCGCGCACCAGCCGGGCGTAGTGGGGCACCCCGGCGATGCCGATGGCGATCGCCACGTTGACCGTGCCGCCGCCCAGAACCGCCACCACCACCAGCGCGAGCAGCAGTTCGGGGAAGCCCAGCAGCACGTCCACCAGCCGCATCAGGACGAAGTCGACGCGCCGTCCGCCGCAGCCGGCGACCAGGCCGAGCAGCGCGCCGCCGCCCACCCCGATCAGCGTCGCGCCGACCGCGATCAGCAGCGACAGCCGGGTGCCGTGCACCAGCCGCGACCAGACGTCCCGGCCGAGCTGGTCGGTGCCCAGCCAGTGCTCCGCACCGGGCGGGCGCAGCGCCGCCGCGACGTCCGTCGCCGCGGGGGAGTGGGTGGCGAACACCCCGGGGAAGGCCAGGACGAGCGCCACCACGGCCAGCAGGACCAGCGGCGCCAGGCGGGCGGGCGAGCGCAGCAGCGCGCCCCGGCGGGCGGCGGCTGCGGCCGGCCGGTCGAGGAGGGCGGTCACCGTGCTCATGCCGCTCCTCCCTCGCGCAGCCGGGGGTCGATCAGCGGGTGGAGCACGTCCACCAGGGTGTTGATGACCACGAACGCCGCGCTGGAGATGACCACCAGGGCGCTGACCACCGGGAGGTCGCGCGAGCCGACCGCGTTGGCCAGCACCCGGCCCAGGCCGGGCCGGGTGAAGATGTTCTCCACCAGCACCGCGCCGCCGAACAGGCTGCCCAGCACGAAGCCGGCCAGCGTGGTCAGCGGCAGCAGCGCGTGCCGCAGGGTGTGCCGCAGCAGCACCGCCGTCGCGCCCAGGCCGCGCGAGCGCGCGGTCAGCACGAACGGGCGGCCGTCGGCGCTCTCCAGCTCCTGGCGGATCACCTGGGCGAGCACCCCGGCCAGCGGCAGCGCCAGCGCCAGCGTCGGCAGCACCAGCGCCGCCGGCCCGTCCGCCCCGATCGAGGGCAGCGCGTGCAGCCGGTAGGAGAACACCGTCAGCAGGATGATGCCCAGCCAGAACGACGGCATCGACACCATCAGCAGCTCGGTGACACCGGCGGCGGCGCGCACCGCCCGGCCCCGGCCGGCCGTCAGGGTGGCCGCCAGCACCGCCAGTACCAGCGCGGTGACCAGCGCGGACACCGCCAGCTCGACGGTCGGGCCGAGCTGGCTGCCGAGCAGCCGCTCGATCGGCTCGTTGAGCTGGTACGACCAGCCGAGGCCGCCGCTCGCCAACCGGGCGAGCTGGCGGCCGTACTGGACGAGCAGCGGGTCGTTCAGGCCGTTCTCGGCGATCACCTGGTCACGCAGGGCCGGGGTGCCGGCGGCGCCCGGCCCGATCAGTCCGTCCACGATGTCGCCGGGGGCGAGGTGGAGGGCGAAGAACGTCACCGTGAGCGTCCCCCACACCACCACCAGCCCCGCCGCGAGCCGCCGGGCGACGAACCTGGCCCAGGGCGGCACGTGCCGGGCACTGTTCGACACCTCAGGCCACCCCGATGCCGTAGAAGTCGGTGTTGGCGTCGACGTCCAGGACCAGCCCGTTCACCTTGCCGTGCCGGGCGACGTCCATGGTGGCGATGTAGGCCGGGAAGGAGTACGCCTGCTCGACGATCTTCCGCTGGACCTTGCGGTACAGCTCGGCGCGCCGTTCGGCGTCCACGGTCGCCTCGGCCTCGTCCAGCCAGCCGTCGATCTCGGCGTCCTTGACCCGGCTGCCGTTCGCCCCGCCGCCCCCGAACTGGGACTTGGAGTGGTAGAGGCTGCCCAGCAGGACCGGGTCGGAGCCCTGCCAGGCGAAGGCGAACACGTCGTAGTCGCCCTTGCCGGTGCGCCCGATGGAGCCCGCGGAGTCCAGCGGCACCAGCTTCAGCTCGATGCCGACCTGCTTCAGCGCGTCCTGCACGCCCACGTCGAAGGTGTGGTTCTGGGCCGAGACGAAGGTCTGCACGTACGGCTGCTCGGCGCTGAGGCGCTTGCCGTCCCTGGTTCGGTAGCCGTCGGCGTCCCGCCCGGTCCAGCCGGCCTCGTCCAGCAGCTTCTCCGCCTTCTCCTTGCTGTACTCCCAGGCCGGCTTGGCGAACGACGGCTCGGCGCCGGGGGTGGAGGGCGCCAGCGGCCCCCAGGCCTGCTCGTACTCGCCCTGGAAGACGCCCTTGACGATCCCGGCGAAGTCGATGGCGTGCCGGACGGCCTGCCGGGTGCGCGGGTCGTCGAACGGCGCGCGGGCGGTGTTGAGGTAGTAGGTGTAGGGGACGCCGGGGACCGCCTTGCGGACCACCTCGACGCCGTTGCGGCCGCGCAGGCCGGCCAGCCGGTTGGCGGGGATCAGCTCGGCGGCGTCGACCTGACCGGACGTCAGGGCGCCGACCCGGGAGGCGTCCTCCTTCAGCAGCAGCACGACGATGCTCTCCAGCTTCGCCGGCCCCTGGTGGGCGGCGGTCGGCGGGGCCCAGTCGTAGTCGGACCGGCGCTTGAACACCGCCTGCTGACCCGGCGTCACCGAGTCGAAGGTGAACGGGCCGGTGCCGACGACGAACGCGCCGCCGGAGGAGAGGTCGCCCGCGTGGTCGCGCAGCGCGACGGGGGAGTGGAAGCCGAGGAAGGTGCTCCCCGCCGAGTTGAGGAACGAGGCGTGGGGGGCCGTCAGGTGCACAGCCACCGTGCGCGGGTCGACCACCTCGGTCTCCTTGTACGGGCCGAGCAGGCCGGCCGCCCGCTTGGACGCCGTCTTCGCCGCCGTGACGTGCTCGAAGTTCGCCTTCACCGCCGCCGCGTCGAACGGGGTGCCGTCGCTGAAGGTCACGCCGGTGCGCAGGGTGAAGGTGTAGGTGAGGCCGTCGGGCGAGACCGTCCACGACTCGGCCAGCCACGGCTTGACGGTCCCGTCCGGAGCGATCGCGACCAGCGACTCCAGCACCGGGCGCAGCAGCCGCCCGGTGACGGCGGTGGACGCGGCGTGCGGGTCCCAGCTGTCGGGTTCGACGGCGGCGCCGTAGCGCAGGGTGCCGCCGCCGGCGCTCTTCGCGGAGGGCGGGGCGGAGGAGTCGGAGCAGGCCGTGAGGACGGCGGGGCCGATGACGGCGGCGGCGGTCAGGGTGACCGGGAGACGGAGGAAACGGCGTCTGGTGTACATGGGTTCTTTCTCGATCCTGCGCGAGGCGGGGAACGGTGGGCGGCGTGAGGCCCGCCCACCCCGCGGGGGAGACGCTGATGGACCCGGCCGCGGACGATGCGACGAGTCTGCTGGCTCCGTCCGGATCCGACCCCCCTGACCGTCCCCCTAAGCGGGCCCTTTCCCGGGGCCCGCGGGTTTCGCGGCGGGATCCTCGTGGGTGTGCTCGGCCGGTGTCTCGGCCGACGTGCTCGGCCGGCGTGTTCCGCCGCGGTGCTCCGACGCGGTGCTCCGCCGCGGTGCTCCGACGTGGTGCCGAGTGCGGTGCGGCCCCGGCGGCGGTGCGCGCCGTCGGGGTGGTGCGGCCGTTCCGGGAGGCCCTCCGGAACGGCCGCACGGGGACCGTCAAATGTGCGGTACGGGGGTGTCCGCAGACTTGAGGTCCGACTCGGGGGCGCTCTCGGCGCCGTCCGCGGGGCTGCGCAGGACGAAGGCGGCCACCAGGACGCCGACCGCCACGAACAGGGCGCTGAGCCCGTAGGAGAGGTGGAAGCCGCCGGTGAGCGCCGCCACCTTGCTGTCGCCCTCGCCGAGCAGCGTCGCGGTGCGGGAGGCGGCCACCGTGGCGAGCACGGCGGTGCCGATCGAGGCGCCGACCTGCTGGGTGGTGTTCACCAGGCCGGAGGCGATGCCGGCGTCGTTGGGCGAGGTGACCGACATGGCCTGGCCGATCAGCGCAGGCATGGCCGCGCCGAAGCCGAGGCCGAGCAGCACGAACGGCGGCACGATGTCGGCGAGGAAGCTTCCGTCGCTCGGCACCCGGGCCAGCAGCGCGAGCGCCGCGGCCACCAGCAGCAGGCCGACGACCAGCACCCGGCGGGGCCCGAACTTCTGGTTCAGCTTGACCGCGAAGCCCAGCGAGACGATCGCGATGGTGACCGGCGCGGGCAGGAAGGCGAGCCCGGTCTTCAGCGCGTCGTAGCCCAGGACGTTCTGGAAGTAGAGCGCGGTGCAGAACTGGTAGCCGAACAGGCCGGCGACCATCAGGACCATGATGCCGTTGGCGCCGGAGACCGCCCGGGAGCGGAAGATGTGCAGCGGCAGCAGGGGCTTGGCCGCGTACGCCTGGCGGACCACGAAACCGACCAGCAGTACCAGCGAGCCGGCCAGCAGGCCCAGCGTGCGGGCGTCGCCCCAGGTGTACTCCTCGGCCTTGATGATCGTGTAGACCAGCAGCATCAGACCGCCGGTGGCGAGCACCGAACCGATCAGGTCGGCGCCCTCGCGCAGCCCCGCTCCCTTCCCACCGGGCACCACGCTCTGCGTCAGCACGAGCGCCACCAGGCCGATCGGCACGTTGACGTAGAACACCCACGGCCAGCTGAAGCTCTGCGTCAGCACGCCGCCCAGGATCAGGCCCAGCGAGGCGCCGGCCGCGGAGACGAACGCGTACGCCGCCAGTGCCTTGGCGCGCTCGCCGGCGTCGGGAAACAGGGTGATGATCATGCCCAGGACGACGGCCGAGGCGAGCGCCCCGCCGACCCCCTGGACGAACCGGAACACCACCAGCGCCGTCGAGGAGGAGGACAGGCCGCAGGCCAGCGAGGCCACCGTGAACAGGCCCAGGCCCGCACTGAAGACGCGCTTGCCGCCCAGCAGGTCGCCCAGTCGGCCGGAGAGCAGCAGCAGCCCGGCGAAGGCGATGAGGTAGGCGTTGACCACCCAGGCCAGGCCGGACTGGGTGAAGCCGAGGTCGGTCTGGATGGTCGGGAGGGCGACGGTCACGATCGAACCGTCGAGGATGATCATCAGGTTGCCGGTGCAGAGGAGCCCCAGTGCCAACCAGCGTGACCTGGAAGGCTGGAGGGACGGCGGGGCTTGCGTGGTCATCGGAGCAGTCCTTCGGGGGAATGGCCCGGGAGGGGCGCCCGGTGGCGCCCGCGCTCCCTGAGGGCACTTCTTGTTACAGCGACCATCATGTGTGACCATCAAGTCCACCGTAAGGAGGCACTTTCATGTTCCTGGGGAACAACGATGTGATCGAGGACATCGACGAGACCGGCGGCCTCGACGACCCGGCCCCCGCCCGCGAGGCGTGCACCGTCCTGGAGGCGCTCAACCGGATCAGCGGCAAGTGGGCGATCGGCATCCTGCTCAACCTCAGCCACGGCCCGGTCCGCTTCACCGAACTCGAACGGTCCGTACCCGGAATCAGCCGCCGCATGCTCACCCTGACACTGCGGAACCTCGAACGCGACGGACTGATCGAGCGCACCGTCTACGCGACCGTGCCGCCCAAGGTGGAGTACCGCGGCACCGAGATGGCCGCCGAGCTCTACGCCTCCCTCAAGGGCCTCACCGCCTGGGCGGAACGCCACCGCGACGCCATCGCCCTCTCGCGGGACTCCTACGACCGGGAGCAGCTGGCGGCGGGCGCCGGGGACCTCTGAGGCCAGGCCCTCCGCTATGCGAAGGGCGAGCCCGTCATCACGCTCGACGGGCTCGCCGCCCGGATACTCTGCGTCGACCGGCAGGAGATCGCCCGCCGGGTCCTGACCCCAGCCGTTCGGCGCGGCGGCGCCCGAAGAACTGCCGGATGGAACAAGGACGTTGGTGGCAAGCAGGGCTCGGCCTGACCGCCAGGATCCCGGGCTACGTCAGCTTGTAGGCCATCTCGGCGAGTTCGAGTGCCTGGCGGAGCGTGTTCTCGTCCGTGATCTGCACGCTCACCCGGTAGGCCCGGTGGCCCTTGGGGACGAGATAGGCGTCCGGCGCGATGCCGAGAAGGGTCGCGGCGTCGCTGTCGTAGTTGAGCCGCAGGTTGACCACGCCGGTGTCGGCGTAGACGTACGCGAACCCGCCGAGCTGGCTTCCCTGTCGTCGCAGGCGCAGGTAGTCGCTGTAGTCGAGGGGTTCTCCCTCCTGGTGGGTCTTCCGCTTGACCCCGTGCAGCGCGGCGTTGGGCCACGACGTCGTCTCCTCGAGGAACGAGACGAACTGCTCCGCGGCGGGGTTCCGGGTCAGCATCTTCCTCACCTCCGCCTGCACGGTGATTCTGGTTTGCATCCGGTCATGCACGAGGCGTCCAGCTGACGGCAAGGCGCCACTCAGGTACCGGGAGGTCCCCGTCGTACTGGTCGCCCACCCACCTGAGGAGTTCTTCCGGTGGGGCCCACCTGTCCCGCACAGTGGAGCGGAGAGTGCGCTCAAGTTCCGGCGTGAATGCCTCTTCGGTGACGGCCTCGGCAGCGCTGTTGAGGAGCAGCAGTTCGGTCTGAGCCACCACGAGTACGTACTGGGCGTCGAGGTAGTAGCTCCGGCACCGGTAAACCTGTTCGTTGCTTTCTTCCAGTGTCAGACCGTGGTCGACCTCTAGGCGGTACATGACGGATTGCGCGAGGAGTTCGGGCTCGGCTGTGGGGATGAACCCGAAGGCCCCGTTGGGAAGCTTCTTATGGGCGCCCCGCAGCGCATCGCTGACGTGTTCGTTGTTCTTCTCCCAAGCCACCAGGGAGAATCGATGGGCGGTGTCCGGGCGCTTGCGCCGGGTTCGTGTGGTCACAGCGAGTCCGGACCATTTCGTCCGCTCGCCCATGAGGCTGGTGTCCCGTCGGCATGTCAGGCACTGTGGCGAGGACCAGGCGACCACTGCCAGCAAGGTCTGGATGACAGACCCGCATCGAGAGCACGTGCTCCAGAGGGCCGTGTAGGGGTCCTCTCGATAGGAGGTCCTGGTAGCAAGCCGGGCGTTCGACTCGCTCCTCGCTTCAAGGGCAGGTTCGACCGGTTCGTCGCGTGCGATCCCGGGGGTCGATGGCATCGTATGGTTCCCGCCGCGAGGCCTCGGGATGGGCTCGACTGGAGAGGGCGCGGGGACCCTTGCCTCGGGCTTCGGTGCCACCGGTGTGGTCGGAACCGGTGAATTGCCGGCTTTGCGGAGGAACTTGTCCTTCAGCTTGGCGAACCGGCCCTTTTTTGGGGCGGCCAGCTCTGCGAGTTCAGGCGCCGCTTCCAACTCGGTAGCTGGTGCAGCCACCGGCGGCAGCAGCGCAGCTCCGCCCGTGATCATGCTGAACACCTCAGCCGGTGAGATCACCCGAATGTCGAAGGTCTCCGTGTATCCGCTCTGGGGCATCTGGTCGGGCCGCAGGAAGCCGAGGAGTCCGCGGAGCTGAAGAACATCCTTGACCAAGACCTCGACCTGGGCGGCCTGCTCGCGTGTGGGCAGGATCAGCGAGCGGTACAACACCCATCCGTATCCGACATGTTGAAGTACACGCGTGTTCGACGAAGTGCCGGAGAGCCCCACCTTCCCAGCGTGCCTGCTGGCGTCGACGACCACGTAGACCTGCGCTGGCTCGTTCACTGCACGCCTTCCCTCCCGTTCAGCCGTCATTGGCCGGACGCGCCAGAGTCCCAGAGGGCACTGACAGTCACGCTTACGCGACGATGAGTGCAGGGTGTTCGATGTGCCGGGCGCCGTGATCGAGGGGAGTGCGTGGCAGGTCGACCTCCGTCGGTCGCCAGCCGAGTTTCGGGCCGGTCAGCATGCGGTGCTGCGACAGGACGCCCGGAGGGCTGCTCTCGGCTCTATCGTCCCGGGTCCGTGCCGGCAGCCGGACGACCTCGACCTCGTCCGTCACGCTCTCGACGACCAGTGTCGACACCGGGTAAGGCTGTTCATGCAGGCGCGTTGGCGCATCTCATATGACCTGTCTACGACTCCTGTCGCGCTTCGCTGCCACCGACTGCGGGACGGAGTCGTCCATAGGTCCGAATTGACTATCCGGTGCCGTTGCTTCGGCGCCGGTGGCAGGGGTGCGGGTGCGGGTGCGGCGGAGGGTCGCACCGTCGGGGTCGGCCGGTTCGAGCTCGATGGCGCGGCGTAGCTGTTCCATGCGTCGGGGCAGGGGCTGCCAGCCGGGTTCTGCGGCCATCTCGGTGTTGAGGTCGTTGATCGCGCGGGCGTAGGCCCGGGCCAGGCCGCGGAAGTGCAGGGGCAGGCCGGGCCGGGGGTGGCCGCTGGGGGCGATGCTCACCCACAGGGCTTCGGTGGTCTCGTTGCCCGGGCCGAGGGGTTCGGTGGCGTCGCGTGCGACGAGGCGGCTGCGGACGGTGAGCCAGTGGCTCATCGCGGCCCGGGTGGGGCCGGACAGGCCGACCGTCATGGTGGCGGGCGTGGTGCGCGGGTTGCGGTGCTGGGGGAGGCGGGTGAGGCGGATCGTGCCGTGGCGCAGGTCGACGTCGTCCGTGCGCAGGGCGCAGAGTTCGCCGGCGCGGCAGCCGGTGTCCAGCACGGTGCCGATGATCGCGAGGATCCGGCTGCGGGACTCGGACCGGCCGGGGCGGGCTGAGTGTTCCAGGTGGCCGAGGAGGATGCTGCGCGGGCGGGCGGCGACCATGGGCCGGAGTTCGACCCGCGGCGGGTTGCGGTCCGGGAGCGTGACGGTGATGCCGCCCAGGGCGCCGAGGATGCGGAGGCAGTCCTCCCGGACGCGCATGGACGCGGGTGAGGCCTGGTCCGGTCGTGCGGCGGGCTTGCGCCGCAGCAGGCCCCGCTCGGCGGCTGTCAGGTAGTCGGCGAGGGTGTCCGGTGCGAAGAGCAGGGTGAGTGAGCCGGCGGCCGTGGGCGCGAGTGCGCCCCGCTCCAGGGCGGTGCGCAGTTCGCCGGCGACCCAGCGCAGTTGCTTTGCCCGGGAGATGCCAGTGGGAGGTCGGCAGGCGCGCTCGGCGAGGGCGTCCAGGGCCTCGACCGAGGGTGCTGCTGTCGTCGGGGCGTCCGCCATGAGGTCACCCTAGCGCTGGGGCGGGGCGGGTCGGCGGGCTCCTGCCGGCAGTGGGGGCCGGGCATGTCCGGCGGGGCCCCGGGCCAATAACTGGCTTGAAGCAAGATCGTCGGTGAGGGCAGCGGACGGCATGGTGGCTGTCTTCTCCGGCCCGCGCCGCTCTGGTGGTGACCGTCCTTCGGCAGCCGGCGAGGGGGCCGCGGCAGGGCATCACCCGTCGGTGACTTCCCCGGCGCCGTGGGTGCTCCGGCCTGCTCTGATGAACCGTCGCCAAACTCGGCATCGGGGCGGCATCAGGCCTGTCAGGCGCTGTCGTGGATGGTCGAACGGTGTCACGTGGAGTGCGGAGGCCAGTGTCGGCAGGGGCGCTTCAGGGCGGGCGTAGGGGGACTCCGGCTCGGGGGTGCGGTGGGCCCGGCCGTCGCACCCCCGACCGCGTAACGCGCGGGTCAGCGGGCGTTTCCGCGGGGCTTGAGGGGGAGGCCGGGGAGTTCGGGGGCGGGGAGGCGGTCGCCGGGGTAGCCCTGGACGGCGCCGAAGCGGTCGGTGGCGGCCTGCCACTCGTCGCGGGCCTGGACGATGTCCTTGTGGGAGCGCCCGATGAAGTTCCACCACATACCACGTGATTTGCGTTTCTTCCCAGGTCAGGGAGGTGGCGGACCATCTGCGCTCAGCAAATCGTCAGCATTGGACGGGATGGAGAGCGCAGACGATGGCCCCGAGGAGCCTGGCCCGCGGCATGGGCACCTTCTTCAAGACCTGCGACCATCCGCAGGCGCGGTGGTCGAAGTGCCCGCACGACTACAAGATCCGGTTCCGCAACGCCTCCGGGAGGCAGACCGAGGAGTCCGGCTTCGCCACCCAGGACTAGGCGATCGACCGGCTCACCGAGATCTACCGGGCGAAGCGCGAGAACCCCTGGAGCCAGAGCAAGGCCGAGCGCAACCGCAAATACGGCGCGATGAACTTCGGGACGTACACCGAGGAGTGGAAGGCCGGCCAGCGCGCGCTCGCCCCGGCGTCGCTGCGGCACCTCGACTCGCTCCTCGAACACCACCTCTACCCGGCGTTCCACAGTCGCCGGATGGCCACCTTCGACCACAAGGTCGTCGACGCCTTCATCCAGACCATGGAACGCAACGGCGTTGGCCTGGCCACCCAGGCCAACGCCTTCGACAAGCTCAACGCGATCCTGCTCGACGCCCACCGCCTCGGCCTCTACCCGGAGAAGCCGTTCGACGGTGTCACCCCGCCCCAGTACGACCCGAAGCGCGCGGTCATCCCTTCGCTCGTCCAACTCGGCGCGATACGCGAGGCCGGCGACGAGACCTTCAACCTCGTCGCCGAGCTGATGAGCGGATGCGGGCTGCGCAACGGCGAGGCCCTGGCCGTCAACGTCAACAACATCGTGGCCGACGACGTCTATCGCGTCACCGAGCAGGTCAACCAGACCACCAAGGACTACGCGCCGCTCAAGCACCGCAAGGAGGGCGTCTACCGGGATGTCCCACTGCCGGCCCGCACCCGGCTCAGCCTGCTGTCGTACGCGGACACGTACGGCACCATCGACGGCTACCTGCTCCGCCACCCGCTGGACATCGCGAAGCCGTACCCGTCCTACTACCTGCAGAACCAGTGGGACCGGATCAAGCGGGCTGGCGACGTCGACATCCCCGACGGCATGACGCTCTACGGCCTGCGCCACTTCTTCGCCTCGAACTGCCTCAGCCACAACATCCCGATCACGGACGTCGCCGAGTGGATGGGGCACAAGAGCATCGACGTCACCTTCAAGATCTACCGCCACCTCATGCCCGGCTCCATCGGGCACGTCGCCCAGGTCCTCGACCTCGGCCTCGCAGCCTGAAGCATGTGGGGCCCTGTTCGCCACCGAACAGGGCCCCACTTCTTTCTCCGCCCGACATCAACCGCCGGACATCCGCTGCTGCTTCACCCAGGCATGGACCTCGGTGACCTTGAACTGCAGCTTCGCATTGCGCCCGCTCCCGAAGCGGTACGGGAGGAGGCCGACCTTGGGTGCCTCGCGGTAGACCCACTGGACGGACATGTTCAGGTGTTCTGCGGTCTGCTTGACGGTCATGAACTGTGTGGACATGGACTCTCCTCAGGCCTGGCGGGTTGCCACAGGTGTCCAAAGTTGCTTCCGCAGCGGCGGTTTGGGAGTGCCGTGGTCGCGTGGTAGGTTGCCATCGCCATGCAGGTCCGGGCTCCAGTGCCGGGTCTGACAGCGCCGCTTGGTCGACCATGCGCTCGGATTCGTAGTCCGAGCGACACATGGCTGTGCGGACTCTCCCTATCCCTGTGGTGACGCTGACGCACGATCCTGCGCAGTGGCACTGCTCATGAGACGTCTGGCAGGACCGAACAGTGATCAACTCGTTCATCGCACACACGAGTCCCGGGCGGAGCAGGGTCTTCGCCCTTCGCAAGGAGCCCCGCGATTACGACCGGCTGGAGGCGGTCACCACGCTTGGAGGTGACGACCTTCGCCACACCGACCAGCTCGTCGGATCCCTCAACAACTACCTGGCGGACCGCGACGACACCGCGTTGCAGGTAGTACTGGACTACCTCCCCAAGGCCGTGCAGATGGCCACGAAGCAATACCTCAAGGAGAAGTGCCCTCCGCAGATGGGTGCCTTCACCAGCTTCGGGCCGATCAAGATCGTTCGCCACGCTGTTTACTTCCGCCGGATCGACGACGAGCTCGAAGACTACCTCGAAGGCGCCTATTCGATCGGCCTGGGAATCCGTATGTCGAACGAGCGCCGAAGTGATGGCGGTGTCGACTGGGTGGTCCAGCTCCGTGACGACGAGGTCTCGGTGCCGGCCAGCGCCCAGCCGCGCTCGTGGGAACTCCCTGCGGAGGTCGAGCTCCTGGAGACCTGGACGAGCGAGGAACCGCATCCCGGTCTCGGGCCCGTTCGTGCTGCCCTTGGTGTGGCAGCCAGCGCCAGCGCCGAGGGCAGCTGGGTGAGGGTCCACACGCTGCTCCACAGCGACCTTGACGTCGACTACGAGGGCAACGGCACTTCTGAGTTTGTCGTCGACGTCTTCGATGCGTCGATCCCGAAGCAGAACCCCGAGGACTAGGTAACCGTGATGCCCGTCGTCCGCCGGAGGAGCCGAGCCTCTTCAGCGTACGACGGGCGGACCGTCAGCGCGAAGAAGCCCTCCTACAGCAGGTCGCCGGCCGCCAGCCGGTTGGCACCTTGGGCAGACTGATCAGGGCGTCGTTGCATTGGTTGTACGAGAAGCGGCCTAGCTGATAGAGGAATCGGGTGTTCACCCTATTCCTCCGAGGATCTATGGGCGCGGCACGCGGGCGAGGGCGTCGTGCAGGACCCGGCCGACGTCCGGTACGGGGATGCCGAGTTGGGTGAGCCACTCGACGACCTGCGCAATGGGCACGCCCATCCTCCTGGCTCGCTCGATCAGTACTTCCAGCGACACCGGGCTTTCCTTTGACAGGTGGCCTTCGTCCGAGGAGTGCTCCGGCTCCAAGAGCCGCATCGCAGCGGTCAAGGAGAGTCCTTGAGGCAGGTCCCGACAGGAGACGGGAACACCGTAGGCATCGAACCGTTCCACCAGCGTGTACGGTGCGCAGAACGTCCGCTGTGCCGCTACGAGGAGATGGGCGAAGGGCATCTCGTCGTCCGTTCCCACTTCCCACCACGAGCATGGCCCATGCGGGTCGAGTAGCAGCTCGTCCAGGTCGCTTGGGTCCGACGGGGCACGTAGCGGCACGTGGTACCCGTAGTCCTCTAGCCTGGAGATCACTTCTGGCAGCGGCCGGTGGGCCGCTGCCAGAAGGATTAGCATGTAGGGAATTGGAGCCGGTGGACACCGGTCCACGGATCCGTCCGCCCACTTGTTTTCGAACAGGTCGGTGTCGTCGACCGAAGCGTCTAGGGGGAAGACCTCCGGCGTGTGGAACTCCAGTCTCTGGTACATCTGAAGGATCTCTACCGGGCCCCTGTACAAGACTGCCGCGGCTTTGAGGATCTGCAGAGGGGACAGAGGGCGGTCACGGTAGAGCCAGGATGACTCTTCGCAGAGATCCCTGAGGACTTCCGCGATCTCCGGAGTCGGATGGTCCGGCAGGCCTGCGGCGTCGACTGCCAACCCGAGGTCGTGAAAGCGTGAGCACACCTCGGAGACGCTGAGGCCGAGCTCGGCACTGACCTGTGCAATCCGTCCGGGCGGCACCGTGTCATCAATGTCGAACCATCCAGCCTCCGGCCGGGCACTATCGCACCGCAACAGTTCGTCGGGCACCGCCTTCCGCTCGGCCGGAACAACGAGGAGGCCTTCGGGCTTAAGGTCGTAAAGGCTGAGTTGGGCTGCCCGACGGGCCACGTCGCGTGGCGAGGCGCCCCAACGCTCTACCGCTTCGTCGAACTGATCCTCCGGGGAATGCTCGGTGGTGTGCCAGCGCCAATAGCGGCTTCGCTCGTCTTTGCCTGAGAGAAGCAGTTGATCTGACGGCATCGCAGTCAGCACCGATGTGATGTCCCGCAGTTCCGGACAGAAATGGGCGAGGTCGTCGAGAGCCGGATGGGGAGCATGTGCGAGGAGTCGCCAGAGGAGTACGTGATCGGGCGGAAACCCGCTGAGATCCCACGAAACTTCCGGCCGGCGGGAGGTGAACGTTGACAGGAGATGTGCGTCCCCTGGCAGGATGCCCGTGCGCACGAGGTCGAGTGTACGGTCGTCCAGTGTGAAGGTCCGGCCCGCCACTATGGCCGCCGTTGCTAGCAGGTCTGCCAGCTGAGGGCTGGTCCCGGTGAGGCGGCACACCCAGGCGTAGTTCGGAAGCGGCTGGTCGGCCGCAGCCAAGGCCTCCGCCGCCGGGGAGAGGAGGTCCAGCAGGGTGGACGAGACGTCATCGAGTACCTGGATGCGGTCTGCGGACAGCTGGGCCGGGGCGTACGGACCGGTGAGGTTGACCACGACGCCACTCAGGCCTGCGTCCTCTGTCGACAACACCCCTCCGCGGACATTCGGTTGGACGACCAGCCCGTCCACGAGAAGAGCTCCGCCGTGCTCCGTCCAGGTCACCTGGACGCCCTTCGGTGCATCGGCCCAGGCGGCTCGGACGCCGTGGGCGTCGAAGCCGAAGCGTTCCCGCTCCGGCTGCTTTCGTACCTGGACCACCCCCGTCGGCCAGTCGGCTCGGCGGTCCCCGTGAACGGCTGCGGTGTCGAACTCTGCTACACCGAGCAGCCGTTCCAGCACGTCCACGTAGGACCAGGATGCCGCCGACTCCCGGAGGTGAAGTCGGACCGTGGTCCCGCACTCTTCGCCCTTGGGCGCACGTTCGACGATCCGGAAGAGGTGGCCCGGGCCGTGGATCGATACGTCCAGGACCGGCCCGGGGCTTCCTGTGGGGCCCATCCGGCAGGTGGTGACGGTGAGTTCGTCGGTCAGCATGAAATAGCTGAGTACGCCGATGCCGAAGCGGCTGTTGGGGAACAGCTCGACGGGCGGGTCAAGCCGCTCCCAGGCCGCGCGTTCGAGCCTGAACTCCGCTTGCTCGGCAAACCGCGCCCCGGCCTGGGAGAACACACCGCGCAGTTCTGCCTCCCCCATGCCGATCCCGTTGTCCCTGCACTCCACGTACCCGCGCCCGTCCCGGTCGAAGCCCTGCTCGAAGGTGATGCGGCCCTCGTAGTGGTAGGAGGCAGGTTCGGTCCGGTGAAGGTACTCGGTGCGCGCGCGACGGTAACGGCAGGCGTCCAGGGCGTTCTGATAGAGCTCCCGCACTGCGAGGTCGCGGTCCTTGTAGAGCTGGACGCCCATCAGAAGTTCGCGCACTCTGCGCTCGTCCATCCGGAACCCGGCCCAGCCGTCGAACACGCCGGCAGCGGGGCGGACCTGGTCCGCCGACAGCCGGGCCGGCAGGGCTGGCATGGCGCAGGTGATCCGCTCCCGGCTCGCGCGGGCCACGGCATGCAGGACCTCGTCGGCACGCGTGGTGTACGCCCGCAGACCCTCGATGACCGCCTCGTGGTGGCAGTCGGCGCGCAGAACGGGCAGGGCTGGATCGCCTCCCCATGCGGCCCGTTCAACGGTCTCCCGGGGCTGGCCGAGATCTACGGGATGTGGGATGCCGAGGTGTTCCACCACGACGTCCGGCAGCGCTGTGACGTCCAGGCAGGTACTAAAGGCCAGCGCGAGCAGCAGGACCAGTCGGCGGTCGCGCACCCGCTGGTGGCCGGGTCCGCGGACCCGGTCGTCGGCCGGCAGTTGTTCCAGGAACTCGGCGTTGGCGACATCGGGGCCACGGCGGATGCCGTGCAGCAGATGGGTGATCCGGGAGGTGTCCAGGATCTCGCCGAGGGGGCGGGCTTGTTCACCCATCGTGTCCAGCAGCCTCGCCACGTCCGCCGGGTCGGCGAGCGCTCCGCGGCGAAGTAGCCACCGGTGGAACAGCCACCAGCGGATCGGCGCCGCCGACTCGGGCCGTAGCTGGGTGCGGTCTCGCAACATGCCGTAGTCGGCGGCGTACGCCTCGAAGGATAGCCGTTCGGGGCCCTCTTCGGCTGTGCTCTCCAGTCGCGCTGGGGTGACGGCGGCCGCGAATTGGGCGGTCGCGAGTAGCTGATTGGCGCGGTAGATGAACGGGAGGAGGACGAGCAACGCGGCCTCGGCGGGATACAGCTCGAACGGGCCGTCCGCCTCCGGTTCGCCCAGCAGCCACTCCACCCGTTCGGCGAACCTTACTGCCATGACCGGGTCCTGCCAGGGATCATCGCCGAGTGCGGCCTCGGCCCGGTCGCGCACCGCCGCCAGCGCCCCTACGACGGCCAGCGTGTGCGCCCGGACGATCGTCGTCTCCCGGGCAGCCGGCACGTGGTCCCAGATGGCCGACGCGGTGGCCGCTGCCGTCCAGGGGTCAATTTCCGGTGTGCCTCCGGCATGCGGCGGGCGACCGTCAAGGTGGAAGTGGACGGTCCCGCCTTGGATCACTGGCCCGTGGAAGGTCCCGCCGTCCACGATGTTTCGGATCTCTGCGTCCCCCATAGTGGTAGTCATAGCACGGACGTCCAGCGGCGTGTGAAACCAAGATGGCGCCCCGCCCAGGGGGCCAGAACCGACTGTGGCGGACGCGCTCTTAGCTGTATTAGGCCGTTGGGGTGTGGTGGCCGAAGGGATCGCTTCCGGGCGAGCCTGGGCCGAACGGGGAGTTTTCGAGCACCGCGCGGGCTGCGGCGAGGGCGGCCTCCAACCGGTGGCGGACGGGCGCGGCCATAGTGGCGGAACCCAGTGCGTAAGCGGCGAGAGCCCGTTCAAGTGAATAGCTGCTCAATCAGGTTTCGGGCAGTGGACGAGCCCGGGGCGGACGCGTCGATGGCGGACAGGGCGAGGCGGGTGGTGAACACGGCCAGGCCCTCGCCCGGGTCGAAGGCGAGGAAGAGGTCGATCGCGCGCTCGGCAGCATGACGGTCGCCCGGGCGGCACAGGGCGGTGAGGACGGCGGTGACGGCGTTCTCCCAGGGCGCGCCCGGCACGGTGTCGGCCAGCAGGGCGAGGGCGCCGGGGAGGTCGCTGGCGGTGGCGTGGGCGAGGACGGCGACCTGGCGGCCGTCGAGGATGCGCCGGCCGATGCCGCGGTGCTGCTCGATGTGGCGCAGGGCATCCGTCCAGCGGCCGGCGGTGGTGAGGGCGAGGGTGCCGTCGGCGATGAGGACGCGCCACAGCCACCGGCGGACTTCGCGCTGTTGCTCGGTGGTCTGGGTGAGGCGGGTGGGGATGGTGATGCCGTCGAGGGTGGTCTCGGTGGCGGTGGTGACGGCTCGGTAGAGGTCGAGGAGGAGCTGGTGGCCGTGCTGGTGGTGGCCGGCGCGGATGTGGAGGCGGGCGAGGTTGACGACGGGTTCGAGGAAGTGGATGGCGCTGGTCGCGGGGAGCAGGCCGCGGGTGAGGTGCTGGGCGGCGTGGCGGTGGCAGAGCTCGCGGGCGTAGCCGGGCAGGGCGAGGTCGGAGGCGAGGAGGGCCGCCTGGTTGAAGACGGCGGAGGCGAGGCTGGGATCGTCCTGCCGGGAGGCTGTGTCGGCCAGCTCGGTGAGCCGGCCGACACGGGCGGTCAGGGGCAGGCACGCGGGCCGGTGGCGTGCGACCAGCGGGAACCGCCGGGCGATCGGTCCGGTCGGGTGCATGCGGGTTACTCCCAGATGACGGTGATCGGGTGGTGGGGGCGGTCCAGGAAGAAGCGGCCGGCGGCCGGGTCCGCGGTGGCGGGGGTGTCCGGGAGTTCGAAGCGCGGTTTCCGGCTGCGGTAGCCGGTGTTCCAGGTGCGGATCTGGTCGGTGACGAGGTCGGCGAGGGCGGCGCCCGTCGGGCCGTGGCCGATGACGCCGGTCTCGTAGGTCTTGCGGCCGTCGGTGTCGGGTGGGCCGGGGCGCAGGGTGAGGTAGGCGAGGGAACCGGCGTCCACGGTGGCCATGGCGCCCCAGCCGAACATCGGGTTCACGCCGCGTTCGCGGGCGGTGCCGGTGACGGCCATCCGCATCAGGGAGTTGGGGAGGGTGAGGGCCAGCCACAGGTCCTGGTACTCGTAGGTGGTGCCGGCCGGGATGGTGACGCCGGTCCAGACGTCGTGGCGCTCGGTGTCGAGGACGCCGAGCAGCAGGTCGGCGTGGACCGCGTCGCTCTGGTCCTTGTGGACCTGGAGGGTGACGTCGCCCTGGTGGGTCAGGGCGACGGTGCGGCGGGCGTCGTCCATGCTGCCGCGCAGCGGCATGAAGACGGCGAGCTGGTCGTCGACCGACACCCAGCCGTTCTCGCCGCGCTCGAAGGCGATGGTGCGCGAGGCGGTGCCGCGAAGACGCAGCGGCAGGACGATCCGCCCGGTGGGCTTGACCTGCCGGAGCCAGGCGGTGGGCACCTCGCTGGTGCTCACGGTGGCGATCAGTCGGTCGAACGGGGCGCCGTCGGGGTGACCGAGCGCGCCGTCGCCGAGGACCACGTCGGCGTTGGTGATCCCGGCGTCCGCGAGGTGCTTGCGGGCGCCGTCGACGAGGTCGTCGTCCACGTCGACGGCGACCACGTGCCCGTCCGGGCCGACGATGGTGGCCAGGTAGGCGGCGTTGACGCCGGTCCCGGCCCCGGCCTCGAAGACGCGCTGGCCGGGCCGGGCGTCGAGCTGCTCCAGCATCAGGGCGACGATGGCGGGCTGGGAAGCGGCGCTGATCTGGGTGCCGGACCCGTCGGTCTTGGTGTAGGTGGGGTTGTCGGCGTAGGCGGCCTCCAGAGGGAAGCCGGGCAGGAAGTGCTCGCGGGGAACGGTGCGGAAGGCACGCTCCACCGAGGTGCTGGTGATGTGCTTCTGGGCGAGCAGACGGTCGGTAAGGCTGTTGCGCAGCTGCTCCGCGGAGGTGGCGGCGCTATTGCTGAGAGTAGTCACGTCGGCGACCCTAGTGGTTGTGCGGATGGTGGGCTGCGAGGACGTGGGGCCCTCGCCGAAATGGAAGACGGTTTCCAACGCGCGTGCAGCAGTGGCGGATTGGTGCTCGACGGGCAGGCCGGCGCGGTTGGCGTGGAAGATCATCAGGTGGGCGAGGACGGCGCGTAGCCCGCGGGTGAGGCGGCCGTCGCGCGCCAGGCGGACGAGGTCCTGTCCGGCCTTCTCGAAGGCGTCGACCCAGTCGGATTGGCCGGCGAGCGGTTCACCAGGGTGGGTGAGTCGGCGGGTGTCGAGGGTCATCAGGCGGCGCATCGCGGCGGTCAGGGGGGGCTGCCCGTACGGGTGCGAGGGCGGGCGGCTCGGGTCGCAGTTCGGCGAACTTGGCCCAGACATCGCCCTGTTCGTACCAGTCGAGGCCGGCGGAGCGGAGCATGGCGGAGACGAGGACGACGAGGGTCTCGGTCCGGCCGAGTGCGGGCGGGTCGGGCTCGGCGGTACGGGCCATCAGGTGCCGGCTGTCGGTGTGGAAGAGCCAGTGGGCGATCTCCATGGCGTCGGGGCCGCCGAACGCCTCGGTTTCCGGTTCGTAGATCACGGTGGCCCAGCCCGTGAGGAGTCCCTCCTCGGCGAGCACGTCGAGGAGCGCGGTGATGACGAGGGCGGGGTCGGCGGCGCGGTAGCGCAGTCGCAGCCCCTTTTTGCGCATGTACCACCAGTCGTTCAGCGCGCTGGAGTTCTGGCCGTAGGCGAGGACGGGGGCCAGGCGGTGGGCGGTGATCTGTTCGACGGTGGCGGGGTCGGCGAAGGTGAGGTCGTGCTGGATCCAGCCGGTGGTCATCGAAACGGTCCTTGGTCAGGCGGTCAGGCGGTCAGGAGGCAGACGCCCGGAGCGAGAGCGCGAGGCGGCGGGGGTGGGGTGCCGCCCAGCGTGCGGAGCGGCACCCCACCGGGATCACTGGCCGGAAGCCGCCCAGATCGGGAGGCTCTCAGCGACGGAGGCGGTCCGGATCAGCCAACCCATAGAGGTGTTGGAGGCAGGGCGACGAGGCCGGTGACGAGGGCGACGGCAGCGGCGTGGGTGCGGCTGCCGCGCCACGAGAGCGCACGGACGACCCTGGCCTCGACGGTGCGGGCCTCGCGCAGGCTCAGCCCGGCGGCGTTCGCCCCGGCCTCGCTCATCGTCCCGGTGCAGATCAGCGTGAGCACGGCTCGCCCCGCCTGATCCAGCTCGGGCACGCGGGCGGGCAGCCCGGCGCGCAGCCGCTCGGTGCCGATCAGCTCCGTCGTGATCAGGCGGACGGCCAGGTGTGCGTCGTCCACGGCGCTGGTGCGTCGGCGCAGGTCGGCCAGACTGTGTCGGACCAGGTACTCCCCGGTGTGGACCCGGCCGCCGATCTCGGCGATGGTCAGTCCCTCGGCGGCGAGTTCGGCGATCCGCCGCTCCAGCCCGTTGAGCTCGGGCACAGGGGCACGTCGTGGCTCCATCCTCGGAACGAAGCTCGTGGTCGCCAGGACCCGGCGGAAGCCGGCTTCCCCGGCCACGGGTACTTGATCGGCGGTGCACGCGAGCAGGAGGTCGTCGGCCGGGGCGCCGAGGCGGTGGGCGGCGGCCACGTAGGCGGCGGTGCCGTCGTACGCGCCCTGGCGTACGGCGCAGGACCAGGCCGCTCTCAGCCCGACCACTTCGACAGCACGGTCCGGATCGACCGCTACTGAAGGAAGCACCAGAGCGCACGGGAGGCCGAGGGCCAGCGCCTGGTGCACCAGCCGGACGACGGTCGGCGCGGCCCCGCGAGGTGCGGCCCCGGCCAGAACCTCCGCCAGCGACGGCACTTCCGGAAGGGCGGCCAGCGCGCCGAGGTGTACGACCAGACCGCGCGTGGACCGGAGCATCGCGACGGCGCGCTCCACCGGATCGGAACGGTGGCAGAGCTCTGCCGGGGTCGTCGCTACGGGTCCGGACGCACCGGCAGCTCCCTTCGTCCGGTGGTGCCTGGCGCGGCCCTGGCCCGAATCGGCCGCCGTGGGTGTGGTGAGCCCGGCCAGGGTGTCCCCGGCCGGGGCGATCAGCTGGTGTTCCAGTGCTCGGCGGACGGCGACAACGCGCTTGCGCGTGCCGAAGACGTCCAGCACGGCGTCCTCGTAGAGCTCCGCCGCGCGCTCCCGGACCTCCAGCGCGCGGGCGACGTCGAGGCGGTTCCCGCCCGCCGCCCAGATCCGCAGGATCAGCGTCTGCTCGTCCGTGAGGGCCGGCGGAGCACCCGTCGGGGCCGAACGCGTGAGCAGACCGGACTGCCACGCCCAGGCGAAGGCCTGGACCCGGTTCGCCGTCCCCAACCGGTCGTACGCCTGGCGCAGGTGGTACTTGACGGTGTCGACACTCAGATCCATGGCCGTGCCGATCGCCGCGTTCGTCATCCCGAGACCGACCCTGTCCAACACCGCGACGAACTGCGCGGCTGGCGCCGTGGACACCACTTCCGTACGCATCAGCACGCCTTCGCCCGCTGCCGAAG
Organism: Kitasatospora sp. MY 5-36; assembly: GCF_001182915.1. NCBI lineage: Bacteria > Bacillati > Actinomycetota > Actinomycetes > Kitasatosporales > Streptomycetaceae > Kitasatospora > Kitasatospora sp. MY 5-36. Next base: position 16,534 of record NZ_LFVW01000031.1, on the reverse strand, counting down.
CCTGCTGAGCTCCACGGCCGGCCAACCGACGCCGAGTGCCCGCAGCGGCACCAGGTCGCCGAGAACGGCCGCGGCGCTCGCCTGCTCCCGCGACCGGGCCCCGAGCGTCCTCAGGACGGTCTGGGTGTAGGTCTTCACCGTGTTCACGGCCAGGCCCAGGCGCTCGGCGGTGACGGTCGGGTCCTCGCCGCCCACCAGCCCGGCGAGGACGGCGACGTGCTGCGCCGACAGCGGGTTGCCGGTGGGGTTCATCAGGTGCACCTCCTGCACCAGGCCCCATCCCGCGCCCAGGGCGGTGGCGTGGAAGCGCGACTTCGCTCCGATCTTCGGCAGCAGCGTGAGGATGGCAGCGCCGACCCTGGCCCGCTCGATCCCGGTGGCCCGGCTGATCGCCCCGTACAGGGTGCCGCGGGCCAGCTGTTGCAGGAGGAGGACGTCGGCCTCGGACAGGTCGGGCTTGACGGGGCGGGAGGTGGGCATGGCGGATCTCCAGCGGAAGCGGGGGAGGAGGGGAGGCTACGACCGGTCGAGGGCGGCCAGCAGGGAGGGCCCGATCCGGCGGGCGGCGTGGGGGCCGATGGTCAGGACGAGGTCGCCCCGTCGGACGAGGGAGGCGACCAGCGACTCGGGGCCCGGCTGGTCCAGGCCGGGCTCGTAGCGGATCACCGTGCCCGCGGGACTGGCGGTGAGGATGCTCTCGCCGCCGTCGACGCGGTTGTGGTGACGGGGGAACGTCGAGTGGACGGGCAGCAGCACCGTCCGGTCGGCGGCCGTCAGGGCGTCGGCGATCAGGCCGGCGAGGGTGTTCGACCGCAGATGCCCGGAGGGCTCGTACACGGCCACCACCGCGCCCTCGGTGAGCATCCGGGCGCCCTGGAGGTCGGCCTCGATCTCCCTCGGGTGCACGGCGATGGACTCCACGACGTCGATTCCACAGCTCGTGCCGAGCCGGGTCAGCGACCGCTCGACGCCGGCGAACGCGCCGAGCCCGTCGACGAGTTCGTGGCCTGGGACACCGAGCGCCCAGCCCGTGGCCCAGGCCGTCGCCACGGCCATGGCGGAGTTCGTCCCCGCGACCGGCACGGTGAAGGTGTGACGCTCGCCGCCGGCCTGGATGGTGACGCGGTGCTCCTCACCGGTCCAGAAGCTCCCGAGGACCTGCACGTCCATGTCGGCGCCGCGACCGACGGTCACCACGCTCGGGCCCCGGCGTCGGCGCAGCCGGTCCGCGAGCTCCAGGCAACCGGGCTGGGCGGCCCACAGCACCACCGCCTCGCTCCGTCGGGCGAGGGCCTCCATCTGGTCCAGCGCCTCCTGCTGGTTCCACCAGCTCGGCGGTGCGGTGTCCGCGGCGGTGACCAGCGTCACGGCAGGGGTGAGGCCTTCACCCAGGGAGCGGAAGCGCCAACTGGGCGGCGAGGCGTCGTGGCCGGAGCTGTCCGGGCACAGGTCCACCACCAGGAGCTCTCCGCCGCCGTCGTAGCCGGCGGAGTCCCCTTTGGGTGCCTCGGCGAGGATCCACCCGGGGTCGCGGCTGACGAGCGCGCAGGTGAGCGCGGCGGCGGCCATGGTGGTCGAGTGGCTGCCGGCGACGGCGACCGTGGTCGGCGCCGTGGCGGCCAGCAGCTCGACGGCCCGCCCGTAGCCCAGTATCGGAAGGCCTCGCCCGACGGCGTGGTCCAGGACCTCGTGCACCACGGTGTTGTCCCCGCCCCAGATCAGCGAGGCCGTCCCGGGAGTGGCCGCCCGAAGGCCGACACCGCACCGTTCGAGCCTTTGGAGCAGGTCGGGGCGGGAATCGGGGCGCGGCGGCGAGACCGTCACCCGAGCGTGCCTCCGGGCCAGGTAGGAGGCCAGGCCCGCGATGCCGGGGGTGTGGGGGTCGAGGATGTGGACGGCCGAGAGGAGGCCGGGCAGCGGCAGGGGCCGTCGAGGCGCCTCGGTGCTGTTGGCGTCGGCGGTCGCGTTCACGCCGCCTCCGTCAGAGCGGCTCCGTCGTCGGCCGGTTGGACGAGGTGGAAGGCGACCTTGCCCAGGTGCTCGGTGCTCGCGCACACCACGGCGAGCATCAAGCCGATGTCGATAGCGGCCGGCACACCGGCGTCGCCGGTGACCGGGTCCTTCAGGAACAGCGGATGGCGCAACACGTGAGCCTCCATGGCCGGAGTGGAACGTGGGGGGCGGGTCGAAGCACGTGGATCGGCTGGGACCCGACGGGAGCGCCGGTGGCGGCGTCTCCGACACGTCAAGAGTGGCCAGGGAGGCGGTACGAGCGGGAGGGGGTTGAAGGGGACAACCCCGAGTGTCCCCTTCATGTTCATGGGGACAGGGCAAGCTGTCCCCATGAACGGAGGCTGGCAGCCTGCGAAGGCATGCACAGTCAGGGAAGCGGTGAGGGACAGACCCACCTACGCCTATGACGGAGGGGGATCAGGAATCGTCGTTCGACCGAATCCCAGAGGGTGTCGACGAGTTCAGATGACCGTCCAGCCCCACGGACGGGCCCCTTCCCGGCCTTGGATACAAGCGAGGCGGTAGTGGGCCTGCTCGCGATGCCGTGTGGGATCGGCCGCAGCGAGCTGGAGTGCGAAGCAGGTGACGCGCAGTTCGCGGATGCTGCGCAGGACCGGAAAGCTCGGCTGCTCCGTGACATCGGTACCGTAGGCGGTGCAGATCGCCTCGTACTGCTGGGCGGTGATGCTGCCGAAGCTCGTGAAGCCCGCTGCCATCGTTGCCAGGTCGTACTCGGGCCGGCCCAGGGAGGAACGTTCGAAGTCGAGAAGGTAGGTGGTGTTCCGGGTGACCGCGGTGTTGCCGCCCCAGGCGTCTCCGTGGACCACACAGAGCGGCCCTCCGAGCGGAAGGTCGTCCCAGGCAGTCTGGAGGTCCGCGAGGTGCCCTCGTAGCCAACTGCGCTGGTGGTCATCAAGGGTGACCGCTTCGGCGATCCGCTCGGCGATCCGGACGAGCGGGTCGAGGAGGCCGAGATCGATGTGCTCGGGTACGGGCAACTCGTGCAATCTGCGGAGGAGCGGAGCCATGTCCGCGCCGGTGCCCGGTCGATGGGGCGGCAGCTCGTGCCAGAAGGTGACGGGCCGGTCGCCGACGAGGACGGGGACGGAGAAGGCGTCCAACGGACGGACGACGGGCAGGCCGCTCTCGTGAAGCCACCGGGCTATCGCGATCTCCTGTACCGCCGCGGGCCGTTGGCCGGTGCGGGCGATCCGGGCCACCACACCTTCGGGGAGTCGCCACAACGCGTTCTCGCCCAGCCTGATCAGCTCGGCATCGTCGGCGGACAGACCGGCTTCGGCACATGCCCTGAGCAGGACGGCATGGGAACCGCTGGCAGTAGTCACCCACCTACCGTAGCGGCGATCTGGAGGTGCAGGCCCTGGAGCCCGCTGTGCCGTTCGTACCGGCGTGCGATGCTCGCCAGCTCCTGGAGGTCCCGCACGGCCCGGTGCGAACGGAGCCGGGCGACCTCGGCCATGGCCAGCTCGGTTTCCGGCAGCACGTCGTCGGGGTCTCCGACGACCAGCAGGAGGCCGGTCAGCTTGGTCCGGCTGAAGGTCCTGGATCGGGCGAACGATTGAGAGTGTCCGTCGACGGCGTTCCTGAGCCGGTCGAGCGCGTCGTCGACCGCGTGACCGGTGAGTGCGAGGTCGTAGACGGCATGGCCGGTGTCGCCGTGGTGCTGCGCGTCGTCGTAGTAGCTCATCCAGGGGGACTCCTGGGTTGCCCGGACCTGGCCGTACGCCTCGTCGGACCGTCCGATGGCCGCGAGAGCTGCCTGGCGATTGCCCAACCGGGCGTGCCCTCGTGCTGCCGCGTTGTTCAGCATGGCGCGTTCGGCGGGGGAGAGCCGGTCGGACCGGACGAGGCCCAGCTCCGCCAGGGTCACGCTGTCCTCGTACTGCTCACACCAAGTGGCGAGCCGGGAGCGCAGGTTGAAGGAGACAGCACGTGCCGACCAGTCGCTCGCCTCCTCCGCGAGCTCTGTCGCCCACCGAAGGTGTCGGCCGGCCTCGGCGAACTCGCCAGTGTCGAGCAGAACGGCGCCGGCGGCGGAGGCGAGACGGCTCGCCGCGGTGAGCAACTTCGGGCGTAGCGGACTGCTGCACGGCGCCTCGGTCAGACCCCTGACCCACCGAAGCTGTGCGACGGCCGTCTCCCGAACGAGACCACCTCCACCGTGCAAGTTGTCCCAGCTGCGCAGGACGGCGGCGGCGGACTCGACGTGGGCGATATCCCCTGGAAGCACCGACGAGCCAGGTCCTGAGCCGGGCTGGATGAGCGGAACCGCGATCGGGCTCAGGCTGTCCACGGATGCTGCTGAGGGATGGGCTGCCTGCGCGGTCGCGACGGCGGAGTCGTCCTCGCCGCGAAGGCCCACTTGCATGTTCACCAGCACGAGGCTGCGGGCGAGTGCTCCGCCGGTGTCCAGCGCGATGTCGAGCGCCTCGGCGTGATGCGGCAGGCACCTGCGCTCACCGCGTTCCATCTTGCCGATCAGATCGCCGCTGAGGTGCACCAAGGTGCCGAGCTCGTCCTGCCCGTAACCCCTCAGCATGCGCCACTGCCGGATCTCGTTGCCCAGCCACTCCTCGGGCGAACGCTCCGGGTGCAGTATGTTGGGTCGTGCCGCCATCTCGCCCCCTTCGACCGGCCGTGGGGACCGATCTCGTTGTCCCCACGGCCGGGAGGATTCCTCACCTGTACCGGGAATCGGTGCTTCCACACATCTGCCGTCGTGGGCCAGGCGATCCTCGTCAAGGCCGGACGGCCTTGACGAGGATCGCCTGGCACTCGGCCGTGTCGATGTCCTGCTCGAACTCGCCGTCCTGGCAGCCCCGAACGAAGGCGGTCCACTCTGCCGCGGTGAAGAAGAGCACCCTCCCCGTGGCCGAGTGCCGAAGTGCGGTGGCGCCGTTCGGGAGGATGGCCACCTCCAGGCGATCCGCAGGATCGCTCTCCGGGGCCACCATCCATCGAGCTACGCGGAGGTCGAGCGTGTAGAGGTCCGACTTGGCGGCCGGCACGTACGTTGTCACGCTTCGACCAGGGTGTCGGCCGCGAGGGCGAGGATGAACGCACGAACCTGACCGGCACCGGACCTGAGCGCGGGGATCTCCGGGTTCTTCGAGTCCCGGATGGCGACAGCCGGAAGCCCTGGCACGGTCGCAAGCTCGACGCAGTTGCCGTTGTTCGCGGTGTAACTGCTCTTGTGCCAGAGCACATTGTCGAGCGGAACGGAGTAGAGGCGGTTTGTCTCGATCATGATGCGGTCAGTCTTCTCTCGGTCTTCGCGATCAGTGCCAGCGACTCCTGGGGACCGAGGGCGGCTCGCAGGAGGTAGGAATGGAGACGGGCGAGACGCCGCAGCCCGAGCGCGTCGTCCACGACGATCGTGCCCGTGACGGCCTCGGCGAAAGCGGTGCCCGGCGATTCCTGGCCGTCGCCCTGGAACAGGGTGAACGCGCCGGTCAACGTGCCTTCGGCCCCCTTGTCGAAGGGGACGACCCGAAGGTCTACGGACTCCAGGTCGGCGGTTTCCCGGAGATGGCGGAGCTGAGCCGCCTGGACGGACGGTCCTCCCACCTCGAACTCCAGCGCGGCCTGGGTGATGACGGCCGTCAGGCGAAGCGGGACCTCGTCGCGCAGACGGCGTTGCCTCATCCTCTTGACCTCGACCAGGCTGTCGACCTGGTCCGGGCCGAGCGCCGCGAAGCCGACCTCGGTGACTGCACGGGCGTAGGCCTCGGTTTGCAGGAGGGCCGGTATGTACGCGACCTGGTACTCGGCCGCGGCGACAGCCTCGTGCTCGTAGGAGATGAACTCCGTGTACCTGCTGCTGAGGACGTCAGCGTAGGCGTCCCACCACATGGCCGTGCGCGCTCGTCCCCGGCGGAAGAGGGCCTCCAGGTGGCCCCGATCCGACTCGGAGACGTCGAAGAGGTCCATGAGGGCCTCGAAGTCGGCCGGAGTGGCGCTGCGCTTGCCGGTCTCGACTCTCGTGACCTTGGAAGTGCTGCATCCGATCCGAGCGCCGACCTCTTCGGCGGTCCAGCCGAAGGCTTCGCGCCGGTGTCGCAGGTCGGCGCCGAACCTGCTGCGTGCTGCGAGCGGTTGCTGCGGGACGGCGGGCGTCATCGATTCCTCCGTGAAGCCGTGGTTCGAGGATTCTGTCGCTCCGTCAGCTTAGCGGGTCGGACCATGTACGGCATGTGTATGGCAACAGAATTGGCAATTTGCCAATCATGCGTAGGCCGTATCAGCGCGGCATCGTCCCATAGATCCAGGCGCCGGCAGGCGTGCTGCGGTATGCCGGTGACCTGGCGACCCGGGTCCTGCCGGGATCCGGTGAGCCGGGTGCTGCCCGCGAGGAGCTCTACGGTCCCGATGCCGCGGAGTTCCCGGAGCCTGGCGGGCGGCCTAGGCTGCCGGGATGACGACATCTCCGGCGACCGGGTTCGGCGCGGTGGTATTCGACTTCTTCGGTGTCCTGACTTTCAACATGGTCGAGGTGATCCAGGCGTTCGAGGATCGGGAGAAGATCGTCCGCGGGACGTTCCTTCGCGGGTGGGCTTCACCGGAGGGACAGGAGCTGTTCCGTCGGCTCGAGCTCGGCCAGATCACCCAGGAGGAGTGGAACTCGAGGTTCGGCGGCCTGATCGGCGTCGAGCCTGCCGGCTTGATGGCGCGGTACCTCCACGACGCCTTCCCCGCCTACCCGGTGCTCCGCGTTGCTCGCCAGGCGCGTGCAGCCGGGATCAGGACGGCGGTGCTGTCGAACTCGCTCGGCCGCCAGCCGTTCGACCCGTACTCCGGATTCGACCTCGCCGGTACGTTCGATGCGGTGGTGCTCTCCGCCGACGTCGGCGTACGCAAGCCGGATCCGGCGATCTTCCGGATCGTGTTGGACCGGCTCGGTGTGGGCGCGGATGAGTGCCTGTTCGTTGACGACAGTGAGTCGAACCTTGAGGCCGCCGCCGGGCTCGGGTTCACGCCGTTGCTCGGGTTGGACGAGGACGTGGTGGCCCGGCGTCTGCGCGAGCTGCTGCACCTACCCGGCAGCGGCCTGTAGGAAGTCCGCGATGGGCCGGTAGGCGGCGTGCGGGGCGAGTTTGACCCGCAGTCCCTTGAGCTGGGAGGAGGAGCGGGCGGAGTCGACGGAACCGAGGCAAGCGGCGGCCTGCCAGGCGGCGGCGACGGCCGCATCGAGGTCGTTCAGGACGAGGTGGGCCTCGGCGGCGCGGGCCAGGTAGATGGCATGGCTGCGGGGAAACTCCTCGTCGACGCTGGGGTGTGCCCGCATGCCGGCCTCGAAGCGGCGCAACGCCTCGGCCGGGTCGCCGAGGTCGAGCGCGCACGAGCCGGCGATCATCTCCACCTCCGACCTGGTCACCCAGTAGAGGAACTCGGGTTCGTCGTCCTGTGGGCCTCTGTCCAGCATGTCGTGTGCCAGGCGGAGTTGGCGGCCGGTTGCCGCCTTGGCAGTGGTCTTCGACATCGCACGGGCGGTGCGGGCGGCCAGCATCGCCTCCATGCGGGGGGTGCTGTGTCGCCGCAGCTGCGAGCGGGCGGTCTCCAGGAGGGCCACCGCGCGGTCGGCCTGGCCGGTGGAGTAGAGCTGGACGGCTGCGAACGAGATGGTGTAGACGCCCCCGGTTGCGTCGCCTGCTTCGGCGGAGGCGCGGAGGGACGCGTCGAAGTACCGCTGGGCAACACCGGGGCGGCCTTGGTCGAAGGTGCACCAGGCGACCTGCCGTGCGGCTTCACCCGCGAGCCGGAGGAGACGGTTCGCGGCAGTGCCCCGGTAGCGGCCGGCCTTGAGGAGGGTCACCGCGAGCGACAGTTCCCCGGAGGCCTGCCTGCGGACCTCCCCGCTGCCGAGCTCGTCGTCCAACCTGCGCAGGAGCTCGAGTCGGCCGGCCATGTTGACCAACATGGCCGTGCCCCCGGCGCTCTGCGCGCTCTCGACGGGTGCGTTGGGGCGGGCGATGCCCAGAGCGCCGGCCCATCCTCCCGCTGATGCCGACATTGCGGCACCGGCCTTGACGAACCCCCGGCGATCCACTCGGCCTGCTCTCCCGTCCACGAGGTCGGCGAGGACCGTCAGTGCCGCTCCGTCCTGACCCCACGGAACGGCGGACGGCGCAGCCTTGGCGTTGGCCAGCTGCTTCTCGAACTTGCCGTCGGTTCGCAGCGCGCGGTCGTAGGCCGCGGCCACGTCGATGGTCAACGATCTGTTCCCGTTCTCCACGTTACGCAGATACGCCGGTGTGAAGCTCGTTGCCTGGGAGAACTGCGCCCAGGACATCCCGGAGTCCCGGCGAGCCTGCCGTAGGTCGTTCCGTAGTCGCTCGGACATCGCGACGCTCCTCGGGATTTGGGATCGCTCGTGGATCGGACCCAGCCATTGTTCCCGGGACGCTGGCGGTGTGTGCTCGGTTCAGCACAGATTGCCACTTCCGCCTGGTCGGAGCTGGGCCCCGGCCCCGCGGCGCCATGCTCTGCCTCGTACCCCTGATCTCGAGAGGTGCACGATGAACTCCCCCTTCGAAGCCGACCCGGCGGCCGGCCCTCTGCCCAACGGATGGCTCCCGGGCCTCCCGGCGGGTGGCACCTACACCATCGGCAAGCGGGCGAACTGCGACATCGCCCGCACGGTCGACGGAATCGACGGCAGCGACCTGGTCACCGTGGAACTCGTCCTGACGGCCACTGAGCTGACCAAGCCCGGCTTCGTCTGCGACTTCGGTGACCTCTCCGGGCTCCAGCAGCACGTCGACCAGGTCCTGGACCACCAGGACCTGGACACGATCCTGGCCGACCCCACCGACGCCGGAATCGTCGCCCATGTCCGGGCGTGGGCGCAGGAGAACCTGCCCGACGACGTGCGTCAACTGCTCGACGACGTCCGGGTCTTCACCGGCCGCCTCCCCGACCCCGCCGCTGATGAGGCCGTCCGCTTCCGGGCCCGGCACTGGCTGTGCGATCTGCCCGACGGCCACAAGTGCGGTCGCCACCACGGCCACGCCTACCTGGTGACCCTCCCGGACCCGGACCAGCCGGACAACCTGCTGCCGGTGCCCGGGAAGCTGCGCGAGGTCGTGCTCTCGCGCTTCCACGGGCAGGTCCTCAACACGGTCTTCGACTTCAACCCGACCAGCGAGCACCTGGCGGCGGTGCTGACCGCGTGGCTCGTTGAGCAGGAGCTGACGGCCGTGGGCGGGCGCCCCTTCACGGTCCGCGTGTCCGAGACGGCGAGCACCTGGTCGCAGTTCACCCTGGAGACGGCGTGAGCACCCGGGCCACGGCGGCCGCCTCCCCCGACGGAGCCGCTGCACCGGGAAGCAGCATCAGACACCTGGACTGGGACGACGTCCAGGCGCAGGCCGCCCGGATCGCCGCCGCCATCCGGACGGACGGGGTGCCGCAGACCGTGGTGGCCGTCGTACGCGGCGGCATGGTCCCGGCGGTGCTGCTCGCCCATCAGCTCGGTGTCCGCGACCTGCGGGCGCTGGAGGTGACCCACACCGTCGACGACAGCGCCAACGCGGCCAAGACCACCGAGCCCACGGTCCGCAACCCCGCCTCGCTGGGCGGGCTCGACGGCTTGGACGTGCTCGTGGTGGACGACGTGGCTGGCACGGGCCAGGCCCTGGCGAGCGCGGTGCGGATCGTGGAGCAGGCCGGCGCCGCCCGGGTGCGCAGCGCCGTGCTGGTGGTCAACGAGGCGAACTGGACCGGCGACAGGCCGCCTGGCGAGACGGTGACCTGGATCGGGGAGACGGTCCGCGGTTGGGTCGTCTTCCCCTGGGAGGCGTCCGCGTCGGCGGGAGCGGAGGGAGCGTCGTGAGCAGGGTCGCGCTGGTGCTGTTGTCCTATCGGCCCGACCAGCCGTCGGGTATCGACCGGTCGATCGGCGCCTTGGTCAAGGGGCTGCGGGTGCTCGGGCACATGCCGCTGGTGCTGACGGCGGGCCCGGCCGGTCCGCTGGACCACCTGGAGACCGGCCTGATCCGGCTGTCCAGCGTCACCCTGCCGCACCCGGCGACGAACGCGGACGTGCTGGCCGCCCTCGCCGACCCCGCACCGGTGGCGGCGGAGGTCCGGTCCGTCCTGGCCGAGCACGGCGCGGACGCGGTCTGCTGGGGAGACACCCTGTGGGGCCTGGGCTACCTGAGCCCCGCCCCGGCCGGAGTCACCACCGCGCTGATGGTCCACAAGATCCGCCCCAGCGCGGAGCAGCGCTGGCAGAACGCGCTGGCGGCCGTCGACGTCGTCTGCTCTGCCAGCGACTACCTCGCCGACGGCGGGTCCGCAGCCGGTCTGGACACCAGCCGCTGGCGGCCGGTCCTCAACGCCCTGCACACCCTCATCGAGCCTCCGACCGCCGGGGAGCGGGCCAAGTTGCGGGAGACGGGGCCGGTGCGGATCGTCTCGCGCGCGGACCCGGCCAAGGGCCTGGCCGAACTGCTCTGGGCACTGCCCCCGGACTGGGACCGGCCCGTGGAGCTGGTCCTGGCCGAAGCCGGGTTCGAGCTCCAGAGAGGAGGGCAGGCCCGGACCCTGGCCGCCTGCCGGGAGGTCGAAGCCCGGCGCCCCGGCCTGGTGAGCATCCTGCCGGCGCTCGGCTGGGCCGACGTACCGGACTTCTTCGCCGGCGCCGCCGCCACCGTCATCTCCACCCAGGTGCCGGAGACGTTCTGCTTCACCGCCGCCGAGGCCCTGTCCGTCGGAACCCCGGTGGTCGGTGTCGACCTGGGCAACGTGCCGCTGCTGGCCGGCGAGGCCGGACGCTACGTGCCGCTGGAAGCCGGTCCCGGGGGACTGTGGTCGGCCGTGGCCGAGCTGCTGGCCGACCCCGGCCGGTACGAACGGGCCAGTGCGGCCGCCCCCGGCCGCATCACCCGCTTCACGCCCCAGAAGTCCGCCCGAGCCCTCCTGGACGCCCTCGGGCTCTGAGCCCACCGCACGACGCTTCGTCGCACGGGCGACCCGTGCGACCCCGTCACCCTTCCCACGGACAAGTGGAGGACACCTTCGTGGACACCACCCTGCCAGCCCCCGCCGAACCGCACCCGGGGCCGGACTCCGGCACCCGCGCCCCGATCGACGCCACGGCCGTCGAGACCCTGCTGCGCGACCTGCTCATCGCACTCGGCGAGGACCCCACCCGGCCCGGCCTCGCCGACACCCCGGCCCGCGTCACCCGGTTCTTCACCGAATTCCTCGGGCACGAGGCTGGCACCACCGACACCACCTTCGAGTACCAGGCCGAGGGCGAGGGGTGCGTCGCCGTCGGCGGCATCCGCACCGCCTCCCTGTGCGAGCACCACCTGCTGCCGTTCACCGTCGAGGCAGTCGTCGCCTACGCTCCCGTCGACCGGGTGCTGGGCCTGTCGAAACTGGTGCGGATCGCCCACCAGCACGCTCACAAGCTCCAGCTGCAGGAGCGGCTCGGCGCCGAGATCGCCGAGGACGTCGCCCGCCTGACCGGCAGCAAGCAGGTGGCGGTGTGGATGGTGGGCGACCACTCGTGCATGGTGGCGCGCGGGGTACGCGCCCACGGGACCCGCACCGCCACCGAGTACCTGCTCAAGCCGCTGGCCGCCGACATGGTGGCGGTGGAGCGGCTGCGCCGCGTCGCCGCACTGGCCGGCGGTGCGCGATGAGCGCCGTGGTTACGCTCGAAGGCGTCAACGGGGTCGGCAAGAGCCACCTCGGCCGCCTGGCCGCCGCCGCCCTGGGCCCGGTGTGCGTGCCGCTGGTCGAACTGCCCGACTCCGCGCCGACCGGCCTGCCCGGCCAGGTCATCGCCGCGCTGCACAGCGAGGGCGACCGGTTCCTGCGAACCGGCCACCCGGGTACCGAGACGCTGCTGCTGGCCGCGCTCCAGGTCCACCGGCACGAGGCGCTCGCCCCTGTCGGCCCCGGCCGGATGGTGCTGGAGGACCGCGGTCCGGCGTCGGTTGCCGTCTACCAGGCCGCCGTCCTCGCCGAGGCGGCCGGCGCCACGGACGCTTGGGCACTGGAGCGGTCCCTGGCCATCGAGCAGATGATCCGGGGGTGGCGGCCCGCTCCCACGACCGCCGTGCTGCTCACCGACGACCCCGACGCGTGCCGGGCCCGGTTCGAGCGACGCACTGGCCAGGCGGCGAGCCGGGACGAGCGGGCCCTGATGTCCCGTGCCGGACGGATCTACCACCAGCTGGCCGCCGTGTCGGACGGCTACGTGGTGCTGGACCGGCAGCTGATCGGCGAAGCCGACGCCGTCGACCTCATCACCGGGCTGTGCCGCGACGCGGCCGCCACGACCGCGGACGGGGTGGCCGAGTGAAGCCGGGGAAGACGGTCAGCCTGCTGTGGGGCCTGCGCTCGTTCTGCGCGTCCCACGGCTGCCGGTACTGCTACTTCGGGACCGTCGCCGAACACAGCGTGCAGATGCCCACCCAGCTCGGGGTGCTCTCCCACCTGTCGCCGAACGACCTGACCACCGAACAGGTCCTGGCCTTCGCGGGCACGCTGGCCGACTCGCCGGTCGGCCGGGTGTTCCTGGCCGGCGGGGAGCCGCTGCTGTGGAGGCCGATCATCAAGCTGATCGAGATCCTCAAGACAGGCGGCCTGGAGGTGGTGGTGTGCACCAGCGGTGTTGCCCTGAACCGGGCGGACTTGTGCGATCAGCTGATCGAGCTGGGTGTCGACGCGGTGTCGGTGTCGCTGGACTCCGCCGACCCGGTCCACAACGACCGGTGGAGGCCGCCGCGCCGCGAGGGCGACGGCTGGAAGGCCGTTGTTTCCGGGATCAGCGCGCTGCTGGAGGCCCGCGGGCCCGCGCCCCATCCCAAGGTCGGCATCTACAGCGTCATCACCGCCCGCAACCTGACGGACATCATCGCTGTGCCCGAACTCGCGGTGGCGCTGGGCTGCGACTACGCCGTCCCGCAGCCGATCGCCCTCGACCCCGGCCACAAGCTCGTCAAGGCGCTGTCCCTCACCCCCGACCACGCGCCCGAACTGCGCCAGCACTTCGACGAGTTGTACGCCGCCGAGCTGCCGCTGGTGCTGCCCGAGCGCTCCTACGCCCGCCAGGTCGCCTCCGCGGTCACCAAGCCCACCGACCTGGTCCCCGGCTGCTTCGGCGGCGACACCCTCTTCTTCGTCCAGCCGGACGGCACGGTGTGGGACTGCCCCTCCGGGCTGAAGATCGCCGCCACGGCGCCGGAGCGCCACCGCACCATCAAGGACACGGCCGCCCGGGACCTGTTCCCCGCTCCGACCGGCTGCGGCGCCGACTGCTCCCTGTTCTCCGTGGACTGCGTCAACATGTGGCCGCTCACCGGCTTCCCCGTGCTCTCCCCGACCGGAGCGGAGGTTCACCGTGCCTGAACCCGCGCACCACCAGGCGATGGCCGCCGCCGTCGCCCGCATGCCCAACCCGTCCGGCTACCAGGAGGTCACGGCGCTGGAGGAGGAGCTGGCGGCCGCGTTCGGCACCCGCCGGGCCGTCGCCGTCTCCTCCGGCACCGCCGCGATCACCACCGCGCTTGCCGCCTGCGGCATCGGAGCCGGCGACGAGGTCCTGCTGCCGGCCGTCACCGTCGTCATGACGGTCGCCGCCGTCGTCGCCGCCGGGGCCCGCCCGGTGTTCGTCGAAGCCGGCGCCGACGGCCGGGGCCTGGACCTGGCCGACCTCACCGCGAAGACCGGCCCGGAGGCCAAGGCCGTCATCGCCGTGCACCTGGCCGGGCGCACCGACGGCATCCACGACGTGGCCGCGTACACCCGCACCACGGGCCTGCGGCTGATCGAGGATGCCTGCCAGGCCCAGGGCACCACCACCCGGGGCCGCCCGGCCGGCACCGTCGGCGACACCGGCTGCTTCTCCCTCAAGGACGGCAAGATCATCGCGTGCGGGGAAGGCGGCTACCTCCTCACCGACGACGACGCCCTCGGCGACCGGGCCGCCGCCTACCGCACCCACTGGCAGAGCCCCGCCCCCGACGCCCCGGCCGGAAGCCGCCTGGGCGTCAACTACCGCCTCGCCGAGCCGCTCGCAGCCCTCGCCCGCCACAACCTCCAACGCTTCCCCGAGGCGCTGGCGCATCGCCGTAGGCAGGCAGCCGCTCTCCACCGCGCGGTCGACGGCACCGCGGGCCTGGAGCCGATCGCCGCGGGCGACGGCGACATCCCCAACGGCTACAGCGCCCTTTGGCGCCTGACGCTGCCCGCGCCGCGCGCCTTCGCCGCCCACCTCGCCGGCCTCGGCGTGCCCAACAGCGTCGGCACCCACCGCCTCACCGCAGCCCACCTGCACCCGGCCTGCTCCGGCTACGCCACCGGCGATCTTCCCCGCGCGCACGCTACGGTGGACACCCTGCTGGCCGTCCCGTTCACCGAGCACGACACCGAACGGGCCATCGAGCAATGGGCGTTGACGATCAGGCAGGAGGCCGCCGCGTGGAAGAGCTGATGCGCGATCCCCGCTTCGCCGACACGACCCTGGTGGTGATCGACTTCGAGGGGCTCACCCCCGCCGGACGGCCCGCCGAGCCGATCGAGGTCGCCGCCCTCGCGCTGCGCGCCAGCGGCCGCCGACTGGTGGAGGTCGGCCGGTTCGAGTCACTGATCCGCCCGCCCGCCGACGTCCCCGTCACCGCGATGGACACGGCCCAGACCGGCCTCACCGCCGCCCTGCTCGCCACCGCGCCCTCGTCCGCCCAGGTGATGGCTGGCCTGGACGCTCACCTGAGCGCACCGCCGTACCGGCTGGTGGCCCACCACGCGCACACCGAAGCCGGCCTGATCGCCCATCAGGCCGAGCACTGCCCCGTCCTGGCCGCCACGCCGCTGCTCGACACGATCGGCCTGGCCAAGGCGGTCCTGCCGGGGCTCGGCTCCTACCGGCTGGACAACCTGCTCGGCCACTACGGCATCCCCAGACCCGCGGACCGGCACCGGGCGATGCCGGACGTCCAGGTCACCGCCCAGGTCCTGGAACTGCTGCTGGCCGCAGGGTGCGCCACCGGCCGGTGGCGCACCCTGTTGGAGCTGGACATGGCCGCCGGGCTGCAGCCCAAGCGCCTGACCCCGGCCGTCCCGGACGCGGAGCAGAGCGCCCTGTTCTGACCGTCCGCCCTCACGCCGCCAGGCGCAGCGACCCGTCGGCGATCATCGCGAAGAGCTGCTTCACCTGAAGGCGCGAGTCCTCGGACAGGCCCTCGACCTCGGCCGCCTCCTGCTCGGTGAACCAGCGCACCTCGTGCACCGCACTGCCAGGCGCCTCGTCGTCACCCGCCCGGGCGACGTACACGTGGTCGATGTGCCGGTGCGGCTCGCGGGTGTGGTTGTCGGCGCAGGCGTCCATCTCCACCACCCACCACGGCGCGACAGGCGCGCTGTGCGGGAAGCCGGAGGGCAGCGGAAGCGACGGACCGGGGAGCAGCTCGGCCCGCAGCCCCGTCTCCTCCTCGATCTCGCGCAGCGCGGCCTCGGCCGCCCCCTCGTCGACCTCGACGTGCCCGCCGGCCGGGAGCCACAGCTCCAGCCGCGGATGCCACACCAGAGCTGTCCTGCACTCCCCGTCCCCGCCGACGCGGAAGACGAACGCACTCGCTGTCGATTCCTTGATCACTTCGCTGCTCCTCGGCACTCGGCCACCTACGGTGCCGCACCGGCCCACCAGGCGGCAGGCGCCGAGCCTTTCACACCACGCACCACCCAGATGACCAAACGTCACCGATCCGGCCACCGCGCCGCCGGCCCCGGCAAGGAGAAATCCGTGGAGCCCGTCTGGAACGGCCAGCTCTCCTGCGACTACGAGCACACCAGGCCCGGCAGCACCCCGCTGGAGCTCGACCTGTACACCACGTCCCTCACCCGGTGGCCCGGCGTGTTCATGAACGACCCCCGCCCGTACGGGCGACTGCGGCGGCCGGGGATCGTCGACATCCCGGAAGGCGACCATCTCGCTCTCACCGGGCGCTGGCACCAGCTGCTCGCCGATCCCGCCTACGCCAGCTCGATGGTCACCGCCGCCGAGCAGCGCCACCGCCTCGCCGACACCACCATGCTCGCGCTGGAGCACCAGCTCAAGGCCGGTGCAGCTGCTGAGCGGCAGCTCGCGGCGGCGACCTCGGCGTTCCTCGGCGTGATGAGCGCCCACATCGTCAACTGGCTGCTGCCCGACGACGACTGGCAGCACCTGCTCGCCGAACTGCTCGGCGGTGACGCCGAGGGGCGGGCCTGCCGCCTGGCCCTGAACACCCCCGATGCCACCGGCCACCTGCTGGACGCCCACCTGGTGCTCCTGGACGGCGCCGCCGCGCTCGCCGGGGGCGCCGACCTCGTCCTCGCGGCCGGCACCCTCGCCGCGCGGGCCGGAACCCTGTACGGGGACGGCTCCCCGGCCGCCGCCGCGATGCCGCTCGAAGACCACGCCCGCGCCGCCGGGCTTCTCACCGCCACCGCCGCCACCGACACCACCGGCCAGCGCCACGTCATCGACGCCTCGCGCCGACGCGCG
>NZ_LFVW01000315.1:0-8261 GCF_001182915.1 Kitasatospora sp. MY 5-36 | reverse complement strand
GGCAGCCCCTCGGTGGGACGCGGTTCGCCCTTCAGGTCCGAGACGTGCGCCAGGGCGCCGCCGGGCCGCAGCATGCGCCGTACGGTCGCCGCCACCAGGTCGCGGTCCATCCAGTGGAAGGACTGGCCGAAGACCGCCAGTGTGAAGGTGCCGAGGCCCAGCGGCAGTTCCTCGGCCCTGGCCCGCACCCAGGTGGCCTTGGGCTCCTCGGCGCCCACGCGGCGCGCCTCGGCGATCATCCCGGCGTCCGGGTCCACCCCGACGACCTCGTCGAACAGGTGGGCCAGCCCCAGCGCCAGCGTGCCCGGCCCGCACCCCACGTCGAGCAGCCGCCCCCGCCCGTCGAGCCCCAGCGCCCCGGCCAGCGCCTCCGCCAGTCCGGGGGCGTACGGGAGCCTGCCCCGGGTGTAGTGGGCGGCCGTTCCGGCGAACAGCGTCTCGTCCCAGGACCAGGCGTCGCCGGTCATGGCTGCTCCTCACAGGTCTGTTTCGGGTGAACAGGCTTGATCGTGGCACGGGTTGACGCCTGGTCGGGGCGGGTGGGACCGGAAATCAATGGACAGGCATCATGCGATCAACAGACTGATCCCATGACCACTGCAGATGACAAGAACGACCTCCGGATCTACATCCAGGACGCCCGCGACGCCCTGCTCTGGAAGCTCGAAGGCCTCTCCGAGTACGACCTGCGCCGCCCGCTCACCCCCACCGGAACCAACCTGCTGGGCCTGGTCAAGCACGTCACCGGCGCCGAGGCGCTGTACTTCGGCGACACCTTCGGCCGCCCCTTCCCCGAGCCGGCCCCGGTGTGGATCACCGGCCAGACCGAGCCGAACGGCGACCTGTGGGCGCGGGCGGACGAGAGCACCGAGGAGGTCGTCGGGCGCTACCGGCGGGTCTGGGCGCACTCCGACGCCACCATCGAGGCCCTGCCGCTGGACGCCGTCGGCAAGGTGCCGTTCGGCGCCCGCCACGAGCAGACCCTGCACCGGGTGCTCGTCCACATGATCGCCGAGACCCACCGCCACGTCGGCCACGCCGACCTGGTCCGCGAACTCGTCGACGGCGCCACCGGCCAGCGCTCCGACGGCGCCAACACCGCCCCCGGCGACACCGACTGGTGGCGGGCCCACCACGACCGCGTGGAGCGGGCGGCCCGGGAGGCCGGCGGCCTCGCCTGAGCCGGAGAGCGCCGGGAGGAGGGCAGCATCGCCTGAGCCGGAGAGCGCCGGGAGGGCGGAGGAGCGGCCGGGGATCTCAGCCTCCGTGCCGGGCGGGCGCGCCGACGTGCCGCACGACGGCCGCCGCCCGGTCGGCGAGCGGCCCCGGGGCGATCGGGACGCACACGTACCCGAACCCGGCATAGGCCTCCCGGTGGATCCGCTCGAACCGCAGCGACTCCTCGTACGAGATGCGCCGCGCCTCGGTCGGGGTGACGAAGCCCGGGCTCTCCACGAAGAACACCTCGCGTTCGTACACCCCCTCCGCCCGGATGCGATTCAACTCCCGGGCGAGGAAAGGGGTCACGGGATGACCGAGGTACACCGCCAGGGCGTACGTGCACACCGGCGAGCGGTCGAAGAACCGCACCTCCCCCGGCCCACCGACGGCCCCCTCCTGCCGCTGCCGCTGCAGGGAGACCACCGCGTCCACGAACGACGGGTCCGTCCACGACTCCGGCACGCCCTGGGCCTGCCGCAGCGCGATGACGTCCGTGGCGGCCTCCTCGACCACCGGGTAGCCCGCGCACTCCAACCACCGCAGGACCGCAGTCTTCCCGGCCCCCGGGGTGCCGGTCAGCAGATAGCGCTTCATCCCCGCACTCTACGGGCCCGGGGTGGCGGCGCGGGGCGCCGTAGGGTGTCGGACATCGGGGGCAGGGGCAGGGCACATGGGGGCATGGGGGCATGGAGGCATGGGGGCATGGGGGCATGGGGGCATCCGGCGTGACGGACGAGGGACAGGGTGTGAGGACGGCCGTCCGGTGCCCGGACTGCGGGGGCACCGCCGTCCGCAGCGTTGGCCAGTCCCTGCTGCACGGGCGGGAGTTGCGGTGGGACGCCGAGCGGTTCTGCCCCCAGTGCGTCGCCGTCTGCTGCGACTGGGGCCAGGAGGCCACGCGGGGCTCCCACTCCGGCAGACCCGGGAACTCCTCGACGAGCTGCGGGACTTCGGCCTGAGCGGGACGACCGTCGAGATGGCGTACTGGCGGGTGCGGCTGGCCGAACGGGGAGTCGCGGCCGAGACGGCGGACGGCTTCGGACGGGCGTACCGGTACGTGGGACCGCCGGAACTGTGGCCGGGGGACGACGGCGGGACGGGCACCGGATGCGGCCAACCGGTACGGACAGCAGGCGAGTTCGCCGCCTGGGCGGAGGAGCGGGCGGAGCGGACGGCGGCGGAGCTCGCGGAGCCGTTCACCTTCGTGGTCGGCCTCGGCGGCACACTGCGGCTCGCTCCGCGCCGTAGCGAGCATATGGCCTGCGCGGGTGGTGAGTTGGTGCTGAGCGCCGGGGAGATCGGGTTCCGGCGTTCGCGGGACGGCTGGGAGGTCGAGACGGTCGGCAACCACTCCACCGACTACTGCCCCGACACCACCTCCTGGCCCGCCGTCGCCGCCGCCCTCACCCTCGTCGGGCTCCCGCACCCCGGCGCCTTCACCCACGCCGTGGTCTTCCGCCGCTGCCCGCGGTGCGGCAACTGCAACCTCGTCCGCGAGGAGCACTACGCCTGCGCCTTCTGCGACGCGGACCTGCCCGAACAGTGGAACGTCGACGAGGTCGCACTGCCGTGACCCGGGCGGGCCACCGCACCCCACCGCCCCACCCACAGCACACCTCAGCACTGTCAGGCCGGACCGCTAGGGTCTGTGGGTCACGGGGCAGGCCGGGAAAGGGTGGGGGCACGTGAGGTGTGAGCGGGTGGCGGAGCTGCCGGGTGGGGTGGTGCACGCGGGGAGCCGGGAGTTCCTGGTGCGGGAGGGGCTGCCTGCGGCCGGGGCGTTCCTGGACTTCGAGGCGCTCCGGGGCGGGGAGCTGACGGCGTTCCCGGCGGAGGCGGAGCGGCTGTTCGTCCTCGGGGAGACGGAGTACTGCACGCCGTTCGCCGCCGGCGGCAGCCTGGTGCTGCTGGACGGGGTGACCGGTGAGGTGTTCCTGGACAACGGCGGCCCGCGCCGCGACCTGCTGGCCTCCGACCTGACCGCGCTCGCGGGCCTGGTGCGCGAGGTCGACTCGGTGGCCGAGGCGGCGCTGCGCCCGGAGGCGCTGGACGGGCGGCGCGGGCCGGCCGTCCTGGCCGAGGTGCTGGCAGGAACCGAACGGCGGATGCGGGAGATCGATCCTGGCCTGTTCGGCGACGGCTCCGCACCGCCCCCGCACTGGGGCACCGCGCTGCTGGTGCGGGCGCTGGGCTGGGGCGCCCTGCCGGGCGGTCCGGACGGGCCCGCGTACGCGATAGCCCCGGAGCTGGTGGCGGAGCTGGCCGCGCTGACGGACGAGGACGGCGGCCCCGGCCGGGTGCACCGCTTCCGGCCCGCCGAGCTGCCCGCCGCCCTGGTCCACGAGCCGACCCGGCGGCTGCTGACCGAGGTCGGCCTGCCACTGGGCGGGGCGATGTTCGGGGTGTGCGAGGAACCGCTGGTCACCATGGGCGAGGCCTACCCCGAGTACTTCGACGGCGAGGAGGAACGCCCGTACCAGCGGGACTTCCTCGCCCTCGGGGACTGGCCGACCGACCTCACGATCGCCCTGGACGGCGCCACCGGCCGGCTGGAGCTGCCGGACTGGTACGACGACGGCCACCCCGAGGCCTACCTCAACCGCGACCTGTCCGCCCTGCTCTACGCCCTCTGGACGTACGAGCGGCTGCGCGCCGAATGGGACCGCTGGGACTACGGCCGGGCCCGGGAGACGTGGTCGGTGTTCGATCCGCAGGCGCTGCTGAGCGCGGTGGTGGACCGGCTGGTGGAGGCCGTCGACCCGGAGGCGTTCGCCTCGCCCGGCTGCTCCTGGCGGCTGCTCGCCGAGGACGGCCACATGGGCGGCCTGCTGGGCTGAGCGCCCAGGAGCCGTTGCCGCCGGTGGGTGACAAGCCCGGTCAGCCGCCGCCGTGGACGGCGGCAACGGCCAGGAACGGATGTGTCACCTCCACGCGTTGGACCGACATGGTGATGATGGCGGGTCTGCTCCTCATGGCAGTACTGGTGATCGTGCCCTTCACACTGGCCTCGATCCGGCATCTCGTGGTGCGATCGGGCAGCCCGCGATGGTTGTGCCGCCGTCTGACCACCCGGACGCGAAGGAGCGGGCTCGGCCTTGGCGCCACCGCGACCGAGGAGTTGCACGCCTTCTTCAATGCCAACAAGCGCGTGCAGATCGAGCAGCGGCGGACTCAACTGGTCCTACGGGACGACGACCACGCCGGCGCCCCGCCTCGCCTGGGTGTCGACTTGGGCGCCGGCACCGCAGTCGTCCGACAGCAGCGGTAGTTCACCCTCCTTCTCCTTGCGCCCGACGCGTGCTGGGGCCTGCCGAACTCGCGGACGAGCCCTGGGCAGCGGCCTGGAGAGCTGCTCCTGGACGATGACGCGCTCGCCCTCGCCGTTGGGTTCCTCGAAGGCGGCGAAGTGGCGTTCCAGGAGATCATCGGAGACGGTGATGCTGTTCACCGCAGGCCCAACACCGAACTCGTGCTCACCCGACGGGCCACCTGCCGGTCACCCGGTGGCCGATCCGCCGGGCCGGTACGCCCCGAACCCAGTCGCTCCCAAGGCCGTGAGCTCCCCACCACCCGACGGTCACGGCGGACCGCGCCACTCCCGCTTCACCGTCCGGGAGAGCGCTTGGGGTCAGCGGGTGGCACGTCGGGCCGGGCGTAGGCTGGGCCGATTCGATCACTCGCGAAGGCGTCGAAAGGACGTGTGGGGGATGCGCGGCGAAACGGAGGAGCTCTACCGGGCGTTCGCGGAGCGGGAGGCGCGCGGGAACTCGCCGATCTACCAGGAACTGGCCGAAGGCGTCGCCGGGGACGGGCAGTTGCGCGCACTGCTGGACGGGCTTCCGGCCGCGAAGCGGCAGCCGAACCTGCTGTTCGGCGCGGTCCGGCACCTGGGTGGGCCGGTGACGGAGGGCTGGCCGGCCTTCCGCGACTGGGCGGCGCAGCGGTGGGCCGAGGTCTCGGCGACGATGCTGGAGCGGCGGACGCAGACCAACGAGGCGGGCCGCTGCGCCACCCTGCTGCCGCTGCTGGCCGCGCTGCCGCAGCCGCTCGCCCTGATCGAGGTGGGCACCTCGGCCGGGCTCTGCCTGTACCCGGACCGCTATCGGTACCGGTACCTGGCCGGGGACCAGGACGGGGACGGGCAGCGGGACGGGGACGGGCAGGGGGACGGGGACGGACATGAGCGTGGGGCCGGTGCCCCGGTCGCCGAGTTCGGCGCCGCCGCGAGCCCGGTGACGCTGGACTGCGTGGTGAGCGGGCCGGTGCCGCTCCCAAACTCCCTGCGGGAACGGCTGCCCGAGGTGGTGTGGCGGGCCGGGATCGACCTCAATCCGTTGGACGTGCGGGCCGAGGAGGACATGCGCTGGCTGGAGTCGCTGGTCTGGCCCGAGCAGACCCATCGGCTGGAGCGACTGCGCGGCGCCGTCCGGGTCGCCCGGGCCGAACCGCCGCTGCTGGTGCGCGGCGATCTCAACGCGACGGTAGGGGAGTTGGTCGCACAGGCCCCGGCGGGGGCGACGCCGGTGGTGTTCCACAGCGCGGTGCTCGCGTACCTGCCGCCGGAGGAGCGGGAGGAGTTCGCGGCGACGATGCGTGAACTGCCCGGGCACTGGATCTCCAACGAGGCGGTCTCGGTGCTGCCGGCCGTCGCCCGACGCCTCCCCCGCCCGGCGGCCGTCGCCGGGCTGTTCGCGCTCGCCCTGGACGAGCGGCCGGTGGCCTTCACCGGACCGCACGGGCAGTCCCTGGACTGGTTCGGCGAGGTCTGAGCGGCCGTACGACAACGTGCGGGCAGCGTGGAAGTCCCGGGCTTGAAGCTGCCGCAGCGGCAGCTTCTACCGTCATGACCAGGGCCGGAGAACCGGCCCTGGTCCACGCGAACGTGGGACGTGGAAACGAGGGAGGCAACCATGGCCTGGCCCATCGCCGAGGTGGCCCGGATGTCCGGTGTGACGGCCAGGACCCTGCGGCACTACGACGAGATCGGGCTGCTGCCCCCGGCCTGGATCGGCTCCAACGGCCACCGCTACTACGAGGAGCGGCAGCTGCTCCAGCTGCAACAGATCCTGGTACTGCGGGCACTGGGCGTGGGGCTGACCGAGATCGCCCGGATCCTGAGCGATCAGGTGGACGAGCTGGAGGCCTTGCGGGGCCACCGCCGGCGGCTGGTCACCGAGCGCGACCGGCTCGACGCCCTGGCCGCCACCGTTTCCCGCACGATCGCCGACCTGGAACGCTCCCAGAAGGACGGCACACCCATGACCATCAACCGCCCCGAGAACCTGTTCGAGGGCATCCAGCCCGACGACGTCGACGCGAGCCTGCGCGACTTCCCCGAGCACGCCGAGGCGGCCCGGCGCGCGACCGCCGCGATGACCCCGGCCGAGATCGAGGCCGGGCAGCGCGAGCGGACCGCCCGCATGATCCGCCTGGCGGAGCTGAAGGCGGCCGGCCACCCGGCCGACGCCGAGGCCGTGCAGAGCACGGTCGAGGAGGAGTACCGGCTGCTCCACGACTTCCGGTCCGTCTCGACCGAGGAGTACCTGGCGATCGCCCGCTCCTGCACCGAGAACGAGCAGTGGAGCGCCGCGTACGAGGCCATCGCCCCGGGCCTGGCCGCTTACCAGCGTGCTGCCATGGAGGCGTACGCGGCGGCACGGCTGTCCTGATCCGGGCCTGGCCCGGGCCTGGTCCAGGTGATCGGACGGCCTGGGTCGGCCCTGCCCGGCCCGGCCCTGTCTGGGAGCCTTACGGGGGGTTCCCAGACGGGGCCGGGTACCGGGTTTTGTTTCGTTTCCTGGCCCTCCCCCGCGTCGTCACTCCGTCCGCAGCGCCGTGACCGTCCTGGTGCGGGCCGCCCAGGTGGCCGGGAGGACGGCTCCGAGCAGGGCCAGCGCCAGGCCGCCGAGTATCAGCGGCCCCACCACCGACGGGGCGAACACGGCGAGGTCGGCGTCCGGCACCCCGATTCCGGCGGCCCGTGCCATCGCTGGCATCACCCGGTGGTGCACCAGGATGCCGATCGGGACCCCGATCACCCCGGCCGCCAGCCCGCTGCCGCAGACCGAGGTGAGCACCATGCCGACGGTCTGCCGGGGTGACATCCCGAGCGCCTTGAGCACCCCGAGGTCGTGCACCCGCTCCCGGGTGTCCAGCAGCACGGTGTTGAGCACCCCGAGTCCCGCCACCACGGAGAGCAGCAGCGTGAGCGTGCCCGCCAGGGTGTTCATCGCCAGCACCACGATGCTGAGGTGCTCCTCTCCGGGGTCGGCGCTCAGGCCCAGCGGCTTCACGGCCTGGTCCAGCCCGTCGGCGTAGGACTGCGCATCGGTGCCCGGGGTGAGGTCGATGTGGAAGGTGAGCGCCTCGGCGTGGATCGCGCCGCCGAGCGGCGCCAGCGTGGACCGGTCCGTGAACACCAGGTCGTTGGTGGTCAGGACCTCGCCGGTGATCTTCGCCGGGGTGCTGCGTCCGTGGTCGGTGAGGGTGACGGTGTCACCGACCTTCGCCTGGGTGGCCCGCAGGGTGGCGGCGGCCACCACGACCTCTCCGGGGCCGTGGAACCAGCGGCCGGAGACCAGTTGGAAGCCGCTCCAGGAGGTATCGCCGCTGAACGCGACCACTTCGGAGCGCCCGGTGCTGCCGGCCAGGGCGGCCGGGGTCGGGACGGTGCTGTACCAGGCCCGGGTGCCCGGGCGGGAGTCGACGGCCCTGGCCACGGCCGCCTCGTCCACGTGGTCGGCGGACGGCGCGGAGCCGTCGAACGGGGTCTGGACCACCACCTTGCCCGCGCGGTCGGCCGCCAGACCGTCCTGGATCGAGCCCAGCGAGAGCGTCAGGCCGACGCAGAGGGTGACCCCGACCGTGCCGAGCACCACGGCGGCCCCGGTGGTCGCCGAGCGGCCCGGCCGGTTGAGCGGGGAGGCCAGCCCGAGGCTGAGCGCCCGTGGCACCGGCAGCCGGCCGATCAGCTCCTGCGCCCGGGACACCGGGCCCACCGCCCCCGCCCCACCGACCGTGCCGCGGGCGGCTGCCCGCTT
>NZ_LFVW01000314.1:0-13285 GCF_001182915.1 Kitasatospora sp. MY 5-36 | reverse complement strand
CGAGCAGCGGGTTGTCCACGTCGCAGGCCACCACGACCTCGACCCCGCCCAGCACCTCGGCCAGCGGGCCGGGGTCGATCTCCGCGAGCCGGCGCAACGCGGCGCCGCCGGGCGGCAGTTCGGCCCCGCCGGCATCGCACAGCCGTGCCCCGAGCGCCTGCACCATGCCGGCGCCGCCGTCCGTGCAGGCACTGCCGCCGAGGCCCAGCACGATCCGCTTGGCGCCGAGCGAGATCGCCTTGGCGATCAACTGGCCGACTCCGTAGGACCCGGCCGCGAGCGGGGCGGTGCGGCCGCCGGGCAGCCGGGCGAGACCGGAGGCCTGCGCCAGCTCGACCACGGCGGTGTCGTCCCGGACGGCCAGCGCGGCGTCCACCGGCAGGCCGGTCGGGCCGGCCACCTTGGCCGGGACCCGGCTGAAGCCGGCCGCGAGCGCGGCGGCCAGGGTGCCCTCGCCGCCGTCGGCGACGGGCAGTTCGCGCACCTCGGTGCCGGGCGCGGCGCGCCGGATGCCGGCCGCGATCCGGGCCGCCGCCTCGGCACCCTCCAGGCTGCCCTTGAACTTGTCGGGGGCGACGACCACATGGCCCTGGTGGGGGGTGGGGGGCATGGCGCGCTCCTCGCTTCCGTACGGGTCTGGCGGTGGTTCCGGGACGTGCGTCCGGCTGACGTGCGTCCAGCATGGGCCCGGGTGCTCCGGGTGGCCAGCGCCTCGGCCGGGGAGGCCGGGGAAGCCGGGGGGCGGCCACGGTGGCCGGAGCGGTCGGGCCGGCCCGCTCCGGGAGGGTGCGCCCCCTCCCCGCCGTTCCCCTCGTCCCGCTTCCGACGTACGAGGGGCTCCCCTCGGCGGGGAGGGGCCCAGAGGGCCTGTCTTCAAACTCGCGTCTGCGGGTCGACGCCGGGGCACGCACCTCGCCGCGTTGTCGTCGGTCGCCAATGCTCCGCAGTGGCTCCCTCCTCCGCCTTGCGATGCACGCACCCCAACGCTGCCCCGCCCGCCCTCCGGGCGGACGACGGGAGTTTGAAGACAGGCCCTGGCGACGCGTACCAGGCACGACCGAAGTGCCCCCAGGGGGACGTACGCGTCACCGGCTTGGATCGACCGACGGGCGGGCGGATGAGCCCCGGCCCGCACGCCGGTCGGGTCCGGCCTCCTGGCGGCGCGGGCACGACCGGATAGGTACACGCCACCAGGAGGAGTTCGGGGCCGGGGGCTCCGCGCGGGAGCCCCCGGCGGTCACGCGACCTCGCGCCCGGAGAGCCGCTCGACGCCGCGCAGCAGCGCCGAGTGGTCGAGCGAGCCGTCGCCGTTGGCCCGGGCGGAGGCGACCAGCTGGGCCACCACGGCGCCGACCGGCAGCGCGGCGCCCACGGCACGGGCGGCGTCGGTGACGATGCCCATGTCCTTGTGGTGCAGGTCGATCCGGAAGCCGGGGGCGAACTCGCGGTTCAGCATGTTCGCCCGCTTGCGGTTGAGCACGGTGGAGCCGGCCAGGCCGCCGCCGAGCACGTCCAGCGCGGCCGCGAGGTCGACGCCGGCGTTCTCCAGGAACACCACTGCCTCGGCGAGCACCTGGATGTTGACCGCGACGATCAGCTGGTTGGCGGCCTTGACGGTCTGGCCGGCGCCGGCCGGGCCGACGTGGACGACCGTGGTGCCCAGCGCGTCGAACAGCGGCCTGGCCTCGGCGAAGTCCTCGGCCGCACCGCCGACCATGATCGACAGGACGGCCTCGACGGCGCCGGCCTCGCCGCCGGAGACCGGGGCGTCCAGGGTGCGGACGCCCTTCGCCCTGGCGGCGGCCTCGACCCTGATCGAGGTCTGCGGGGTGATCGAGGACATGTCGATCACCAGGGTGCCGGGCCTGGCGTTCTCCAGCACGCCGCCCTCCCCCAGGACGACCTGCTCGACCTGCGGGTCGGCCGGGACCATGGTGATGACCACCTCGGCGTCCCTGACCGCCTCCGCGATGCTGCCGGCGCCGTGGCCGCCGACCGCGACCAGGGCGTCGATCGGCGGCCGGGTGAGGTTGAAGCCGGTGACGTGGTGGCCGGCCTTGACCAGGTTGGCGGCCATCGGGCTGCCCATGATGCCGAGGCCGATGAAGGCGATCTTGCGGCTCATCGCGTCGAGTTCCTTACGTGTGCGGGTGGGAGGTCGGGTGGGTCGGCGGTGCGCTGCCCGCCGCTCGAACCGGGCACTGCTCGGCGGGGCGCGGCCGGGCGGCTCCGCTACTGCGCGGCGCGCAGCTCGCGCGGCAGCCACCCGAAGCTGTCGGCGCTGACGCCGCCGGAGGGGCGGTACTCCAGACCGATGGAGCCCGCGTAGCCCGCGGCCGTGAGCCGGGCGAACAGGTCCTCGAAGTCCAGCTCGCCGGTGCCGGGCTCGTTGCGGCCCGGGGTGTCGGCGATCTGCACGTGGCCGATGCGGTCGGCGTGGGTGTCGATGACCGCCGCGAGGTCCTCGCCGTTCCTGGCCAGGTGGTACAGGTCGCAGAGGAACCTGGCGTTCCCCAGGCCGGTGGCGGCGTTGACCCGGTCGACCACCTCGACCGCGGCGGCGGCCGAGACCAGCGGGTAGTCCGGCGACTCGGCCCTGTTCAGGGCCTCGATCAGCAGGACGGCGCCGATCCCGTGCGCGGCCCGCGCGGCGAGCACCAGGTTCTCCAGCGCGAGCGCGTCCTGCTCGGCCGGGTCGACGCCCTCGACCCGGTTGCCGTACAGCGCGTTGAGCGCGGTGGCGCCGAGCGAGGCGGCGAGTTCGGCGGCGACCGGGAGGTTGGCGCGGAAGCGGTCCCGCTCGGCGGGCACCGAGACGGTTCCGCGGGCGCCCTTGCCCAGGTCGTCCAGGAGGTTGAGTCCGGTGAGCCGCACGCCGGCGTCGGTGAACGCCTTGCGCAGCGCGTCCAGTTCGGCCGGCGAGGGGTCATGCTCCGCGCCGAAGGGCCACCACAGTTCGGCGGCGGTGAAGCCGGCCGCGGCGGCCGCGGCGGGGCGCTCCAGGAGCGGCAATTCGCCGAACAGGATCGACAGGTTGACCGTGAAGCCGTGCTTGGCAGCCGCCGTCACGTCGCTCACCTCTCATCTCTCTTCCTTCATCCGCAACTTCCACGATCCGGAAGAGGGATTCTGTGTGGTGGAAGCATCTCCGGCCCGCCGAGCGGGTGTCAAGGGAGCCGCAACATTTTGTTGAAGCAGTCCCGAGGGGCCCCGCCGGGTGCCCCGAGGGCACGCCGGGGCAGCCCCGAGGGCACCCCGAGGCCACACCGGCGGCGCGCCGTCCGCGGGGGCCGGACCGTTCGATCCCCCGACCCCTGCCCGCCCGCACCCCCGCTCGCTACAGTGACCCCGTGCGATTGATGGTGGAGTTCACGACAGAACCGTTCGAACTGGACACGTTC
This sequence comes from Kitasatospora sp. MY 5-36, assembly GCF_001182915.1. Taxonomy (NCBI): domain Bacteria; kingdom Bacillati; phylum Actinomycetota; class Actinomycetes; order Kitasatosporales; family Streptomycetaceae; genus Kitasatospora; species Kitasatospora sp. MY 5-36. Next base: position 9,884 of record NZ_LFVW01000314.1, on the reverse strand, counting down.
CCGGAGCACGCCGCGGCGGCTCGCCGGGTGGTCGACGACGCCGGCCTGGACGTCTCGGTCGGCCCCTTCGGCACCGGTGCCGAGGGCGGGGCCGAGCAGGTCCTCGCCGCGGTGACCAAGCTGCTCAAGGAGACCCTGGACGCCGGGGCGACCCGGATCTCGGTCCAGGTCAGCGTGCTGGGCGAGGAGGACGGTACGCCGTGACCGAGAACGTGGAACACCCGCTCGCCGCGGCGGTGAAGCCGCTGCTGGCCGCGGTCGGCGCGACGCACGTCCCGCTGGACGAGGCGAAGCCCGACGACGTGGTCCTGGAGTGGGAGGGCACCCCGGCCCTGGCCGTCCGACTGCCGCACCTGAGCAGCGCGTTGGACCGGCTGCTCGCCGAGATGACCCGGCAGTTCGACGGCCGCCCGCTGGCCGAGCTCGACCGCCTGGAGAAGCAGCGGGTCGTCGCCCTACTGGAGGAGCGCGGCGCCTTCACCGTCCGCCACGGCGTGGAGACCGTCGCCTCCGCCCTGGGCGTCAGCCGCTTCACCGTGTACAACTACCTGAACCGCCAGGACGGCGCGAAGTCGTCCTGACACTCCGGCTCGACGCCCTCCGGGGCGTGTGCGCGCCCCCGCCCAGGGGGCCTCCGAACGGGTGACCCCGCCGACACGACAGGACCGGATCGGCCTGCGGCGGGGCACACTTGGCGAATCGCACACGAAAGGGCCCGGCATCGGGGCCCGGTTCAAAACGTAACCACCAACCGTTCAACAAAGTGTTGACGGCCGGGTGGGGCCGATCTAGCTTTTCCGGGTGGCACCACTCTTCAGGAGGTCCACCCGTGACCAACCACCCCCACACCCTTGACGTCCTGGCCGCGACCGATGCCGCGGCACTGGAAGGGATCCTGCTGGAGGTCTGCTCCAGCCCCCGCTGGGCCGCCGCGGTCGCCGCGGCCCGGCCCTGGTCCGACCGCGACACCCTGCTCGCCGCCAACGCGGCGGCCATGGCGTCACTGACGACCGAGGACCTGCGCGACGCGATGGCCGGCCACGCCCGGATCGGCAGGCCGACAGCCGGCGACGCAGTCTCCGAGCGCGAACAGGCCGGAATCCAAGGCGTGGACCAGGCGGTCCTCGACGCGCTGCACGAGGCCAACGCCGCCTACGAGGCCAAGTTCGGCCACGTGTTCCTGATCTGCGCGACCGGCCGCACCGCGGTCGGCATGCTCGCCGCCCTGCGCGAACGCCACCCCAACGACGCCGCCACCGAGGCGGAGATCGTCCGCGGGGAGCTGCGCAAGATCAACGACATCCGGCTCGACCGTCTGCTCGACGCTTCCTGACGCTCCGTCATATCGCGCTTTCTCTCATCCTCCTTGCCAGAAACTTCCGGCATCCACTGATGCTGACGCACCATCACTTCTGCCATCAGTAAGGTCACTTCACCCATGACTGGCATCTCCACCCACGTGCTCGACACCAGCCTCGGCCGACCGGCCGAAGGCGTCCCGGTCGAGCTCGCACTGCACACCGAGGGTGGCTGGCAGGTGCTCGGCACCTCCGCCACGGACTCCGACGGCCGGGTCAAGGACCTGCCGGCCGTGGAGGCGGGCTCGGTCGTCCGGCTGCTCTTCGACACCGGCGCGTACTCCGCGTCCACGTCCGCCGAGCCGCCGTTCTTCCCCGAGGTCTCGATCGTCTTCACGGTCGCGCCCGAACAGCACCACTACCACGTGCCGTTGCTGCTCAACCCGTTCGGATACTCGGTCTACCGCGGAAGCTAGTGGACCGACCTGGAAAGCTTAGGAGCCACGTCATGGCCCACGTGCTCGGTCAGAACCAGTACGGCAAGGCGGAGAACCGCATCGTCCGGATCCACCGCGACTCCACCCGGCACGAGATCAAGGACCTGAACGTCTCGGTCTCGCTCCGCGGCGAGTTCGAGGACGTCCACCTCACCGGGTCCAACGCCAACTGCCTTCCCACCGACACCACCAAGAACACCGTCTACGCCTTCGCCAAGGAGCACGGCATCGAGTCGGCCGAGGCGTTCGGCATCCTCCTGGCCCGCCACTTCGTCGACGACACCGAGCGCGGCGTCGTGCACAGCGCCCGGATCCGGATCGAGGAGTACTCCTGGGACCGGATCCGGACGCCGGACAGCTCGGCCCGCTTCATCGGCTCGGAGGAGGTCGGCCACTCCTTCGTCCGCAACGGCCAGGAGGTCCGCACCAGCGAGATCGTCTACGACGGGGAATCCGTCCAGGTCATATCCGGCCTGAAGGACCTGGTCGTCATGAACTCCACCAACTCGGAGTTCTGGGGCTACATCAAGGACGGCTACACCACCCTCCAGGAAGCGTACGACCGCATCCTCGCCACCCAGGTCACCGCCCGCTGGAAGTTCGGCTACAGCGGCCGGGACGGCGAGGCCCAGCCCAACTGGAACCGCTCCTACACCCACGTGAAGCGGCACATGCTGGAGGCGTTCGCCGAGACCTACTCCTACTCGCTGCAGCAGACCCTGCACGCGATGGGCACCCGGGTCCTCAACAACCGCGCCGAGGTGGACGAGGTCCGCCTCGAACTGCCGAACAAGCACCACTTCCTGGTCGACCTGGAGCCGTTCGGCCTCAAGAACGAGAACGAGGTCTACTTCGCCGCCGACCGCATGTACGGCCTGATCGAGGGCACCGTGCACCGCGAGGGCGTCGTCCCGGTCATCCCGGTCGCCTGACCTCCCCCACCCTCGGCACCCTCAGGTGGACGCCGCCCGGAATCGCCGCATCCCCCGGTCCCCACGGGCCGGACGTCCGGGCGGGCCGCCCCACCGGCCCCATCACCAGGCACCACCCGCACCAGTTAGTTCTTCTCCACCTCCACCCCCACCCACCGGAGTTCGTGTCTGCCTCGCGGCGGCCGGCCCGGGGCACTGGAGAGCCCGGCCGAGGGATCCTTGCACCGCCGTCCCGCCCCCGGTCGTACCAGCACCAGCACCAGCCGCACTCCAGCGCCACGGGCGCGCCGGGAGCCACGGGCACAAGAGGGGCTCGACATGGCACCCAGCAACACCACCAGTACAGACGGCGGTTCCACCCCGGAGAGAACGCAGGACCCGGACGGCACGCCGGCGCACCGCACCGGCAAGCCGCCCCGGCCCGGAACCCATCCCGTGGACGAGTTGCTGCCCCCGGTGAAGCTGTTCTCCACCGGACTCCAGCACGTCGCCGCGATGTACGCGGGGGTCGTCGCACCCCCGCTCATCGTCGGCGCCGGCGTCGGGCTCTCCCCCGCCGAACTCGCCCTGCTCATCTCGGCCAGCCTGTTCACCGCCGGACTGGCCACCCTCCTCCAGACCCTCGGCATCTGGAAGATCGGCGCGCGGCTGCCGTTCGTGAACGGCGTCTCCTTCGCGGGGGTCGCGCCCATGATCGCCATCGCCAAGGGCTCCATCGAGAAGACGGGAGGACCGAAGGAGGCCCTCCCGGTGATCTTCGGAGCGGTGATCGTCGCGGGGCTCCTGTGCTTCCTCGCGGCACCGTACTTCTGCAAGCTCATCCGGTTCTTCCCCCCGGTCGTCCAGGGCACCGTGATCACCCTCATCGGGGTGTCCCTGCTCCCGGTGGCGGTCAACTGGGCGCGCGGCGGTTCGCCGGGCGCCCCCGGGTACGGCTCCATGCGGGCCGTCGGCCTCGCCGCGATCACCCTCGTCGCGGTGGTGCTCTGCAACCGGCTGCTGCGCGGGTTCTGGCAGCAGCTGTCCCTGCTCATCGGCCTGGCGTTCGGCACCCTGATCGCCTTCCCGCTGGGGCTCGCCGACTTCGGCGCGGTCAAGGACGCGAAGGTCTTCTCGCTCCCCTCCCCGTTCCACTTCGGCGCGCCCGTGTTCGACGCCGCCGCGATCGTCTCGATGTGCATCGTCATGGTGGTCGCGATGACCGAGTCCACCGCCGACATGCTCGCCCTCGGCAGGATCGTCGACCGCGAGGCGGACGAACCCACCCTCGCCGCCGGCCTGCGGGCCGACGGCCTGGCCACCGCGCTCAGCCCCGTCTTCAACGGCTTCGCCGCCAGCGCCTTCGCCCAGAACATCGGGCTGGTGGCGCTGACGAAGATCCGCAGCCGCTTCGTGGTCGCGGCCGGCGGAGGCATCCTGGTCCTGCTGGGGCTGTTCCCCGTGCTGGGCTCGGTCGTCTCCCTGGTGCCGCAGCCCGTCCTCGGCGGCGCCGGGATCGTGCTCTTCGGCACGGTCGCGGCCAGCGGCATCCGCACCCTCGCGGAGGCCGGCATGGAGTCCGGCTCGAACACCATCCTGGTGTCCGTCTCGCTCGGGGTCGGCATCGTCCCGATCGCCGCGCCGACGTTCTACGACTCCTTCCCGGAGGCCGCCCGGACCCTGCTGCACTCGGGGATATCGGCCGGCTGCGTGGTGGCCGTCCTGCTCAACCTGCTCTTCCACCACGTCGGGGCCGCCCGTCGCTCCAGGCCCGGCCAGGGCTCCGACGCGACGGTGCCGGCGGCTCCGACCGCTCCCGCGGTGCCGTCGATGCCGACAGGTCCCACGGTTCCGACGGCGACGCCGTCCTGACCGGCCCCGGGAGGGGCGTGCGCCACGGTGCGCGCCCCTCCCGACCCTCCCCCTAGGAGTCACACCATGGCAGTCCAGCCCCCGCCCACCGACCAGCGGACCGTGATCGAGAACGTCGCGATCGCCACCGTGGACGCGAACGACACCGAGTACGCCCGCGGCCACGTGGTCCTCCTCGGCAACACCATCGAGGCGGTGGGCGACGGCCCCGCCCCCGCGTGGCTGGACAACGTGGTGCGCCGGATCAACGGCGAGGGCCACCTGGCCACCCCCGGCCTGGTCAACACCCACCACCACTTCTACCAGTGGATCACCCGCGGCCTGGCCCAGGACGACATCCTGTTCGACTGGCTGGTCGCCCTCTACCCGACCTGGGCGCGGATCGACGAGCGGCTCGTGCACGCCGCGAGCCAGGGCTCCGCCGCCGCGCTGCTCAAGTCCGGCTGCACCACCGCCTCGGACCACCACTACGTCTTCCCGAAGGACGGCGGCGACATCCTCGGCGCCTCCATCGAGGCCGTCCAGGAGCTCGGCCTGCGCTTCACCGCGCTGCGCGGCTCGATGGACCGCTCGAAGAAGGACGGCGGGCTGCCGCCGGACCACGCGGTCGAGGAGCTGGACGACATCCTGACCGCCTCCGAGACCGCCGTGGACCGCTACCACGACTCCTCCTTCGGCTCGATGCTGCACATCGCCCTCGCGCCCTGCTCGCCCTTCTCCGTCTCCACCGACCTGCTCCGGCAGTCCGCCGAACTCGCCCGCCGCAAGGGCGTCCGGCTGCACACCCACGGCTCGGAGACTGCCGAGGAGGAGGCGTTCTGCAAGGAGCTGTTCGGCATGGGGCCGACCGACTACTTCGAGTCGGTGGGCTGGCTCGGCGAGGACGTCTGGATGGCGCACTGCGTGCACATGAACGACTCCGACATCGCCAAGTTCGCCGAGACCGGCACCGGCGTCGCCCACTGCCCGTCCTCCAACGCCCGCCTGGCGGCCGGGATCGCGCGGGTGCCCGACATGCTCCGGGCCGGCGTCCCGGTCGGGCTCGGGGTGGACGGCACCGCCTCCAACGAGTCCGGCGAGCTGGGTACGGAGCTGCGCAACGCCCTGCTGATCAACCGGTTGCACGGCTCCCCCGCCGCGCTGACCGGGCGGCAGGCGCTGCGCCTGGGCACCATGGGCGGCGCCCGGGTGCTCGGCCGGCAGGACGAGATCGGCTCGATCGAGGTCGGCAAGCTCGCCGACCTGGCGCTGTGGAAGATCGACGGGGTCATGCACTCGTCCATCGCCGACCCGGTCGCCGCGCTCACCTTCGGCGCGCTGCCGCCACTGTCGGTGCTGTTCGTCAACGGCAACGCGGTGGTCGAGAAGGGGCAGCTGACCACCGTCAACGAGGACCGGATCGCACGCGACTGCGCACGCGCCGCCCGCGAGCTGGCGGCGCGTCCGGTCTAGGGCCGGTCCGGTCTGAGTCGGTCCGGTCTAGCGCCGGTTCGGTCCGGTCCGGGGCCGGTTCGACGCCCACCCCGTACTCCGGGGGCGCCCAGGGACGGTGCGCCCCCGGGCTCCGCGCACCTCGGGGCGACGGACGGACGACAGCGGCGGACAGATGACAACTTTCGTCATCTGTTATCTGTTATCTGTCAGCTGTTCTCTGTCGTCTGTTCGCCGTCACCGGTGCGCGGACCGCAGCCCCGGACCCACGGCGAGGGTCCGGGGCTGCCGGCGCACCCGGCGGCAGCCGTCAGGCCGTGCGCCCGATCGACGCCAGGTAGCCGCGCCAGCCGCCGTGGTGGGTGATCTCCCGGTGGACGCCGCGCTCCAGCTCGCCCCGGGAGAGCAGCATGGACAGGCACGCGGAGCCGTCCTCCAGCTCGATGACGCCCAGTTCCAGCTCCCGCGGCTCCCCCGGCAGGATGACGTCCCGCAGCCGCTCCAGGGGGATGTCGTACAGCTCGCCCTCGATGGCGGTGTCCGCCTCCGGGTCGGCCAGCAGTCCCGGGCAGACGTCCGTGCCGCCGCTGTGGTCGATGGAGAAGAAGCGGTAGCCGGGGGCGGTCCTGGCCGGCCCGATCAGCGAGTCGGCGACCTTCGCGTGGAAGGGACCGCCGACCATTGCCTGGCCGTTGAAGAACATGCGCGCCATGGGTGAACTCCTTACGTGGACAAGACCGTTCCGTACGGCGACGAGAGGACAGGTGGGATTCGTCGCCGTACGGAACGGAGTGGTGGACCGCCGGCGCACTGCAGCGGAGCAGGCTCCGGCGGGCAGGTCGGGATCAGCCCAGCAGCGGGAGCGCGGGGAGGGTCAGGAAGTCCACGAACTCCTCGGCCAGGGCGACCTGTTCGAAGAGCCGGGCGGCCTCCGGCCAGCGGCCGGCGCCGTAGGCCTCCTCGCCCAGCTCGGCGAGGAGTTCGGCCAGCTCCGCGGCGACCAGGGAACGGACCAGGTCGGCGGTGGCCTTCTCGCCGGTGTCGGAGAGCACGACCCCGTTGTGGATCCACTGCCAGATCTGCGAGCGGGAGATCTCGGCGGTGGCGGCGTCCTCCATCATGTTGAAGATGCCGACGGCCCCGAGCCCGCGCAGCCAGGCCTCGATGTAGCGGATGCCGACCTGGACGGCGTTGTGCAGCCCCGCGCGGGTGCAGGTGCCGCCGGCTCCGGCGATGTCGAGGAGCTGGGCGGCGGTCACCGGCTCGGCCGGGCCGGGGTTGTCCTTCTGGTGGGGCCGCTCGCCGAGCACCGCGTCGAAGGAGGCCCGGGCGACCGGCACCAGGTCGGGGTGGGCGACCCAGGAGCCGTCGAAGCCGTTCCCGGCCTCGCGGTCCTTGTCCGCCTTGACCTTCTCCAGCGCGGCCGCGTTGACCTCCGGGTCGCGGCGGCTCGGGATGAACGCGGCCATGCCGCCGATCGCGTGGGCGCCGCGCCGGTGGCAGGTCCGCACCAGCAGCCGGGTGTAGGCGGCCATGAACGGCGAGGCCATGGTGACGGTGTTGCGGTCCGGCAGGATGTAGTGCTCGCCCGCGTCGCGGAAGTTCTTGACGATCGAGAACAGGTAGTCCCAGCGCCCGGCGTTGAGGCCGGCCGCGTGGTCGCGCAGCTCGTAGAGGATCTCGTCCATCTCGAACGCGGCGGTGATGGTCTCGATCAGCACGGTCGCCCGGATCGTGCCGTGCGGGATGCCGAGTTCGGCCTGGGCGTGGGTGAACACGTCGTTCCACAGCCGGGCCTCGAGGTGGCTCTCGGTCTTCGGCAGGTAGAAGTACGGGCCGGAGTTGGGGTCCTCGGCGCCCTTGGCCAGCAGCCGGGCGGCGTTGTGGAAGAAGTAGAGGCCGAAGTCGACGAACGCGCCGGCCACCGGGGTGCCGTCGACCAGCAGGTGGTTCTCGTCCAGGTGCCAGCCGCGGGGGCGGACCACGACGGTGGCGAGCTCGGCGGCGGGCTTGAGGGTGTACGCCTTGCCGGCCGCGCCGGTGAAGTCGATCCGGCCCTCGAAGGCGTCGGTCAGGTTGACCTGGCCGCCGACCACGTTCTCCCAGGTCGGGGCGGAGGCGTCCTCGAAGTCCGCGAGCCAGATCCGCGCCCCGGAGTTGAGCGCGTTGACGACCATCTTGCGGTCGGTCGGCCCGGTGATCTCGACCCGGCGGTCCTGGAGGGCGCGGGGCGCCTCGGCGACCTTCCAGTCCCCGGCCCGGATGGCGGCGGTGTCGGGGCGGAAGTCCAGCGTGCCGGTGGCGGCGATCTCGGCGCGGCGGGCCTTCCGCCCGGCCAGCAGCTCCTGTCGGCGCCCCTCGAAGGCCTGATGGAGCCCGGCGACGAAGGCGAGCGCCTCCGGAGTGAGCACCTCCTCCGCCCGGGGGACGCGAGGACCGGCGACAGTGACGACCGGAGCGGCGGGCGAGGCGCCGACGGGCCCCTGATCTGCAGCCATGAGCAGGACACTCCTAAGACGGTTGAGCCTGGCGGAGGGAGCTCCGGTGGGAACTTCCTCAGGGAACTTCCTCGATCGGTACCCGCCTGTCGGCGAGTTCGATTCTGTAAGGTGGAGACTAGTTTCCGCGATACAGAATTTCAACGGTTTGTTGAAGAGATCGCCGGGACTCTACTCCTCCCCGACAGTGAAGGAAACGCCGGTGGTTGCGACCCCCGACCCAGCATCGACGACAGGCGCCGACCGCGCGGGCGGCGGCGTGCAGTCCGTCGAACGCGCCTTCCAACTCCTGGAGGCGCTGGCCGACTCCGGCGGCGTGGCCACCCTCAGCGAGCTCTCCACCACGTCCGGCCTCCCGATGCCGACCATCCACCGGTTGGTTCGTACCCTCGTGCAGCAGGGCTATGTCCGCCAGGACACCGCGCGCCGCTACACCCTCGGCCCCCGGCTGATCCGGCTCGGCGAGACGGCCGGCCGGCTGCTCGGCAGCTGGGCCCGCCCGTACCTGGCCGAGCTCATGGAGGCCACCGGCGAGACCGCCAACCTGGCGGTGCTGGAGGGCGGCGAGGTGGTGTACGTCGGCCAGGTGCAGTCGCGCCGCTCGATGCGGATGTTCACCGAGGTCGGCCGACGGGTGCAGCCGCACTGCACCGGCGTCGGCAAGGCGCTGCTCGCCCAGCTGCCCGAGGACGAGGCCCGCGCCGTGCTCGGCCCCAACCCGCTGCCCGCGCACACCGAGTACACGGTCACCGACCCGCAGGAGCTGATGCGCCAGCTCGCCGAGGCGCGCGAGCGCGGCTACGTGGTCGACGACCAGGAGCAGGAGATCGGCGTCCGCTGCATCGCGCTCGCCGTCCCGGGCGCGCCGACGCCCACCGCGCTCTCGGTCTCCGGCCCGGAGGCCCGCATCCGGGCCCTGGAGGAGCAGGCCGGAGCCGCCTCGCTGGTGCCGGTGATGCACCAGATCGCGACCCGGCTGGGCCAGGTCCTCGCCCCCTGACGGAACGTCAACCTCCCTTGCCCGCCGACCCGGTTGGCACGGCGTGCCGCGTCATCCGTTCGGGCGGACGACGGGCGGGTTGCCGCCCGGCTCCGGCGGTGGCTCCGCCACCCTGGTGCCGACGCGGCCCGCAACGGCGCGGGCGGCCGGGACGCGAGGGCAGGGTGAGCGGGGATGGAGCAGCAGTACCGGGACGCATGGGAGGGCGCGCGGGGCGGTGGGGTCCGGGGAGGTGAGGTCCGGACCGATGGCGTACGGGCCGGTGGCGTACGGCGCGCCGCGAGGGGCCGGGGGTTCGGCGGGGCCGGGCTGGTCGCGGCGGTGGCGGCGGGGTGCGCGGTGACGGTACTGGCCACCGACCCGGTCTGGGCGCTGCG
>NZ_LFVW01000313.1:0-5224 GCF_001182915.1 Kitasatospora sp. MY 5-36 | reverse complement strand
CGCCCGCCGACGCGCGCCGCGGACCCGGCCCGGCGCCACGGGCGGTCGGACTACATGCTCACCGGCCGCACCCGCCCGCCGCGCGGGGGACTCCCCCGTTCAGGTGCCCAGCCGCCTACCGCACCGCCTCGACCGCTTCCGGCTCGGCCTGCGGCCGGTGCCCGGGCAGCTGCCCGGTCGGCAGGTCCCGGTGGCGGCGGATCGGGGAGCAGTACAGGAAGAGGGCCGCCGCCGGTACGCCCGCGGTCAGGATCCACAGGGCCGGGCGCAGGCCGAGCCAGGTGCCGAGCGCGCCCCCGAGCAGGGCGCCCAGCGGCATCGTGCCGTAGTTGAGGAACGCGGAGCTCGCCACGAGCCGGCCGAGCACAGTGCTCGGGACGTAGCTCTGGACGAACCCGGACTTGATGACGTTGCCCGCCACGACGCCGATCGCCACCCCGCTGTAGGCGAGGACGATCATCAGCAGGCCCCACCCGGGGCCGGCCAGCGGGATGAGCAGGGCCAGCGCCGGCAGCACCAGCTCGAACACCAGCAGGGCGCGTCCGCTGCCCAGCCTGGCGCTGACCCGACGCACGACGAACGCCCCCAGCACACCGCCGATGCCGCTGACCATCGCGAGGCTGCCGATCTCGCCGGAGGACAGGCCGACCTCACGGACCAGGAAGACGACCATGAGCGACTGGTACCCGGTCAGGGCGAGGTTGGACGCCGCTCCGAAGAGCGCCAGGCTCCGCAGGAAGGGGTCGCCGAAGAGCAGTCCCAGCCCCTCCCGGATCTCCTTGGCCATGGCGCCGCGCGGCCGTTGGACCCGCTCGGGTGCGGACTCCCGGTGCCGGATGGCGACCAGGCAGAGGGTCGCCAGCAGGAAGGTCGTCGTGTTGACGAGCATCCCGTTGGCGGCGCCCGCGAGTTGGATGAGCAGGCCGCCGCAGCCGAGCCCGGCGATCTGCGCCGCGGAGGCGCTGCCCTGGAGCTTGGCGTTGCCCTCGGCCTGGTCCTCCGGTTTCACCAGGTCCGGCAGGTAGGCGGTGTACGCGGTCTGGAAGAACACCGTGGCGGCGCCCGCGAGCAGGGCCACGAGCAGCAGTTGGGTCACCCCCAGCACTCCGGCCCACGCCGCGACCGGGACGCTGGCGAAGAGCGCGAAGCAGACGACGTTGGCCCAGAACATCACCTGCCTGCGCCGCAGCCGGTCCACCCAGACGCCCACCGGCAGCCCGATGACCAGCCACGGCACCCAGGGCGCCGCGCTCAGCAGACTGACCTCGAAGGTGTCGGCGTGCAGGGTCGACACGGCGATCAGCGGAACGGCGAGGACCGTGACCGACTGGCCGAAGCGCCCCGCCGTCTCGCCTAACCAGAGGAGCCGGAAGTCCCGGTGGCGGCGGAGCAAGCCGCCACGTGTGCCGTTGCCCATTGAACGCTCCGATCTGTCGCGGTAGGAAATCCGAACTGCCCGGAGCAGCCCACTGGTTGCGTCCCCTCCGGCACCCCGCGGCCGACGCCGGCGCGGGGAGCAGGACCGCCGCGCGGCCCGTACGCCGGTCGGCGCACGGGCCGCCGGCCCCGCCGGCTAGGACCGGTCGCGCCCACCCGCCAGCCAGGCGGCGAGAACGGGGCCGATCTGGGCGAGCTGATCGGGCCTCGTCATTTCACCATGCCGCCCGGTCACCCGGTGCACCTCGATCCGACCGGTGACGTGGGCCCGCCAGTCCTCCGGCCGCACCGGGGGGCGCGGCTCCTCCCTGGTCGCCTCGAAGAACAGCACATCGCCCCTGAACGTACGGGACTTGAAGGAGTCCAGCACCGCGATGTTCGCGAGGAAGACCCTGGCCATCGCCTCCAGCGCGGCGTCGCCGAGCAGGGCGAACGGACCGTCCGCGGCCCGCGCGGACTCCGGGTCGTGGCCGAGCGACTCCAGGAGCGCCCGGACGGCCTCCGCACCGGTCAACTCCCGGGCCGGTTCGGTCGATCCGCCGCCGCCCCCGCTCGGGAAGCTGTCCATCAGGGTGAGCGCCTCGACCTCCTCGCCCTCCTCCTGGAGCCGGACGGCGAGTTCGTGCGCCACGACCCCGCCGAACGACCACCCCAGCAGCGCGTACGGGCCCTGCGGCTGGACCGAGCGGATCAGCGCCAGGTAGTCGTCGACCATGGCGTCGAGGCCGGCCGGAACGGCCTCGGGGGCCAGCAGGCCGCGGGCCTGGAGACCGTACAGGGCACGGCCGCCGTCGAGGTGGCGGAGCAGGCCCGAGTAGACCCAGCTGACGCCGGCCGCGGGGTGCACGCAGAACAGCGGCCGGGCCGCCGGGCCGCTGCTCCTGCGCAACGGCAGCAGGGTGGCGAGCGCGCCGTCCCCGTCCCCCGCGTCGTCCAAGCGGCCGGCGAGCGCGGCGACGGTGGGGGCGTCGAAGACGTCCCGGATGCCGATCTCGGCGCCGAGGGCGGTGCGGATCCGGCCGATCAGCCGGGCCGCGAGCAGCGAGTGCCCGCCCAGGAGGAAGAAGTCGTCGTCGATGCCCACCGACGGCACCCCGAGGACCTCGGCGAAGACCGCGCACAGGATCTCCTCCTGCGCCGAGCGCGCGGCCCGTCCGCCGCCTCCCGCACCGGCGACCGGCGCGGGCAGCGCCCGCTGGTCCAGCTTGCCGTGTGAGGTCATCGGCAGGTCCTCCAGCACCACGACCGCCGACGGCAGCATGTGCCGCGGCAGACGGCCCGCGGCGAAGCGCTGCAACTCCTCCGGGTCGGCCGCCCGGTCGGCGGCCGGCACCACGTACCCCACCAGGCGCTTCTCCCCCGGCTGGTCCTCGCGCACCACCACGGCGGCCTGCGCCACCGCCTCGTGCGCCATCAGCACCGCGGCGACCTCGCCCGGCTCGATCCGGAAGCCCCGGATCTTCACCTGGTCGTCCGCGCGCCCCACGTACTCCAGGGCGCCGTCGGCGCGCCACCGCACGAGGTCGCCGGTGCGGTACATCCGCTCGCCCGCCGCACCGAACGGATCCGCCACGAAGCGCTCGGCCGTCAGACCCGGCCGGCCCAGGTAGCCGCGGGCGAGGCTCTCCCCGGCGATGTACAGCTCGCCGGGAACGCCCGGCGGGACCACCCGCAGTCGGTCGTCCAGGACGTAGAGCCGGGTGTTGCGGATCGGCCGGCCGATGACCGGCCGCTCGTACTCGCCGATCACGGCGTTCGTGCTGTACACGGTGCACTCGGTGGGACCGTACTGGTTGTTGGCGGTGACCCCGGCCCGCCGCAGAACATCCCAGAGCGCCTCGTCGACGGCCTCACCGCCGACGTCCACGATCCGCGGGCGGGAGGCGCGCTGCTCGGAGAGCATCCCCAGCTCGACCAGCTGCCGGCAGTAGGTCGGGGTCGTCTCCAGGTAGTCGATCCGCTCGCCGTCGATGTAGTCGACCAGGAGCTCCGGCGTCCGGCGCGTCTCGTCATCCACCAGGTGCAGCTCGTGGCCGTCCAGCAGCCAGAAGAGCAGCAGCCAGCTGGCGTCGAAGGTCGTCGCCCCGATCATGGCGGCCCGCAGGGGGCGGCCGGCCGAGGCGATGTCGGCCCGGTAGACGTCCTCCCGGTGGCTGTGGACGAGGTTGGCGAGGGAGCGGTGCTCGACGAGCACGCCCTTCGGCGTCCCCGTCGACCCGGAGGTGAAGATGGCGTACGCGGCGTGCCCGGGACGCAGGGGCGCGAGCCGGTCGGCGTCCGACACGTCGGCGTCGGACCGGTGGGCCAGCTCGGCGCCCAGCGACGGCTCCGCCAGGTCCAGCAGGTGCGGCACCCGCCCGGCCAGATCGGCGAACCGCTCGGCGGTGTCCCCGCCGGTGATCACCAGGCCGGGGCGGCAGTTGTCGAGCATGTACCCGACCCGCTCGACCGGGTACTCCGGGTCGACCGGGACGTAGCAGGCCCCGGCCTTCAGGATCGCCAGCAGCGAGACGACCAGGTCCGTGCCCCGCGGGAGCAGGACGGCCACGGACTGCTCCGGCCCCACCCCGCGGTCGATCAGCAGCCGCGCCAGGCGGTTCGCCCGAGCATTGAGCTGACGGAACGTCAGAATCTCGCCCTGGAAGACGAGCGCGGTCGCGTCCGGCGTCCGCCGGACGTGCCCCTCGAAGACCTCCGGGACCAGCCCGGTGTCCGCCGGGACGCGCGTGGTGTCGTTCCACTCGACGAGGATCTGCCGGCGCTCGGCCGGGCTCAGGATGTCGACCGCCTCGATCGACTGGTCCGGGTCCGCGACCAGGGCGGTCAGCAGCCGGAGCAGGCGGTCCGCCAGCAGGGCCATGGTGTCGCGGTCGAAGAGCTCGGTGGCGTAGTGGAGAACGGCGAGGATGCCGGAGGGGGCGCCGGCGGCGTCGCGGCTCTCGACGCAGGTGAGGTTGAGGTCGAACTTGACGGGCGGCATCCCGAAGGACTCGGGCTGAGCAGTGAGGCCCGGGAGTTGAAGGGTGCCCTCGTCGTTGTTCTGCAGGACCAGCATCACCTGGAACAGCGGATGCACGGAGCTGGAGCGAACGGGGTTCAGCTCCTCGACCAGCCGCTCGAACGGCAGGTCCTGGTGGGTGAACGCCGCCAGGTCGGTGTCCCGGACCCGGCCCAGCAGGTCGCCGAAGCTGGGGGCATCCGAGAGGTCCGTCCGCAGGACCAGGGTGTTGACGAAGAACCCGACCAGGTCGTCCAGCGCCTGGTCCGAACGTCCGGCGACGACCGTACCGATCGGGATGTCCGTGCCGGCTCCGAGGCGGGACAGCAGGGCCGCCAGGGCCGCGTGCAGGACCATGAAGAGCGTCACGCCGTGCCGACGCGCCACCGCGTCCAGTTCGGCGTGCAGCTTGGGGCCGACGTGGAACTGCAGCAGGTCGCCCTCGTGCGACGCGGTGGCGGGGCGGGGCCGATCGAAAGGCAGAGCCACCTCCTGCGGCGAACCCCTCAGCGCTTCGGACCAGTAGGCGAGTTGCTGGTCCATGGTCGCGCCGAGCTCGTTGTGCTGCCAGAGCGTGTAGTCCGCGTACTGGACGGCCAGCGGCTCCCAGTCCGGGACGAGGCCGGCCAGGCGGGCCCGGTAGGCCGAGGCGATGCCCTGCCAGAGCGGACCGGAGGACCAGCCGTCGCTCGCGATGTGGTGCAGGGTCAGGACGAGGACGGACTCGGTCGTGCCGAGGGTGAACAGGGCTACCCGCAGAGGGAGTTCGGCGGAGAGGTCGAAGGTGGT
>NZ_LFVW01000312.1:0-846 GCF_001182915.1 Kitasatospora sp. MY 5-36 | reverse complement strand
CCCGCCACCAGCGCGGGACGCGCCGGACGGCCCTCCTTCAGCTTCTCCATCACCCCGACCACCGTCGGGTTGCGGAAGAGGTCGCGGATGCCCAGCTCTGCGTTCAACGTGGTGCGGATGCGGCTGATCAGGCGCGTCGCGAGAAGCGAATGGCCGCCCAGAGCGAAGAAGTTGTCGTCGATACCCACCGACGGTACGCCGAGGACCTCGGCGAAGAACGCGCACAGGATCTCCTCCTGCGCCGTCCTCGGACCACGATGCCCCTGCACCTCCACAGCCTCGACCGCGCCGGCCCGGGCCCGCTCCGCCCGGCTG
Source organism: Kitasatospora sp. MY 5-36 (assembly GCF_001182915.1). Classification (NCBI taxonomy): domain Bacteria; kingdom Bacillati; phylum Actinomycetota; class Actinomycetes; order Kitasatosporales; family Streptomycetaceae; genus Kitasatospora; species Kitasatospora sp. MY 5-36. The sequence continues at coordinate 531 of NZ_LFVW01000312.1, read as the reverse complement.
AGGAAGTACCGCTCCTGCTCAGGCGAGTCGAACACCTCCCAGCCGGACACCGGAACCTCCGGATCCCCGACCGCCACCCCGAGCAACCGCACCAACCGCTCCGCCACCAGACCCGCGGTCTCCTGGTCGAACAGATCGGTCGCGTACTGCAGAACGGCAGTGATACCCGCAGGCGCGTTGGCGGCGTCGCGGTTCTCGACGCAGGTGAGGTTGAGATCGAACTTGGCGGGCGGCGTCCCAAAGGACTCGGGCTGAGCGGTGAGGCCCGGGAGTTGGAGCGTGCCCTCGTCGTTGTTCTGCAGAACGAGCATCACCTGGAACAGCGGGTGCCGGCCCAGCGAACGCACCGGGTTCAACTCCTCCACCAGGCGCTCGAACGGCAGGTCCTGGTGCGTGAACGCCGCCAGGTCCGCATCCCGGACCCGCCCCAGCAACTCGCCGAAGGTCGGCTCACCCGACACATCCGTCCGCAGGACCAGGGTGTTCACGAAGAACCCGACCAGGTCGTCCAAGGCCTCGTCCGAACGCCCG
>NZ_LFVW01000311.1:0-1356 GCF_001182915.1 Kitasatospora sp. MY 5-36 | reverse complement strand
GGACCACGATGCCCCTGCACCTCCACAGCCTCGACGGCACCGGCCCGCGCACGCTCCGCCCGACTGAGGAAGTACCGCTCCTGCTCAGGCGAGTCGAACACCTCCCAGCCGGACACCGGAACCTCCGGATCCCCGACGGCCACCCCGAGCAGCCGGATCAGGCGGTCCGCCAGCAGGGTCATGGTGTCGCGGTCGAAGAGGTCGGTGGCGTAGTGGAGAACGGCGAGGATGCCGGAGGGCGCGTTGGCGGCGTCGCGGTTCTCGACGCAGGTGAGGTTGAGGTCGAACTTGGCGGGCGGGGTCCCGAAGGACTCGGGCTGGGCGGTGAGGCCCGGGAGTTGGAGGGTGCCCTCGTCGTTGTTCTGCAGGACCAGGAGCACCTGGAACAGCGGGTGCCGGCCCAGCGAACGCACCGGGTTCAACTCCTCGACCAGCCGCTCGAACGGCAGGTCCTGGTGGGTGAACGCCGCCAGGTCCGCATCCCGGACCCGGTCCAGCAGTTCGCCGAAGGTCGGCTCCGCCGAAACGTCGGTCCGCAGGACCAGAGTGTTCACGAAGAACCCGACCAGGTCGTCCAGGGCCTCATCCGAACGCCCGGCGACGACCGTGCCGATGGGGATGTCCGTGCCGGCGCCGAGGCGCGACAGCAGAGCCGCCAGAGCCGCGTGCAGCACCATGAACAGCGTCACGCCGTGCCGACGCGCCAAGGCGTCCAGTTCGGCGTGCAGGCCGGGGTCGACGTGGAACTCCAGCAGCTCACCCTCGTGCGAGGCGGTGGCTGGGCGGGGCCGGTCGAAGGGCAGAGCCACCTCCTGCGGCGCATCCCTCAACGCCTCGGACCAGTACGCGAGTTGCTGGTCCATAGTCGCGCCGAGCTGGTTGTGCTGCCAGAGCGTGTAGTCCGCGTACTGGACGGCCAGCGGCTCCCACTGCGGGACCAGGCCGGCCAGACGGGCACGGTAGGCCGAGGCGATGCCCGACCATAGCGGGCCCGAGGACCACCCGTCACTGGCGATGTGGTGGAGGGTCAGGACGAGGACGGATTCCCCTTCAGTGGCAGTGAACAGTACTACCCGCAAGGGAAGTTCGGTCGAGAGCTTGAAAGTGGCGAAGGCCTCGGCTTCGATCCGCTCGGCCAGCTCGTCGGCCGTGCACGGCTCGACCCTGAAGGGCACCTGGACGTCCTGGGCGGGCAGCACCAGCTGGCGGGGCTGGCCGTCGACCGCCGGGTAGATCGTCCGCAGCGCCTCGTGGCGGCCGACCACGTCACCGATCGCCCCTCGCAGGGCCTCGACGTCCACCGAGCCGTGCAGCCGGAACGCGAACGGACTGTTGTAGGTGGCGGAAGCGCCTTCC
>NZ_LFVW01000310.1:0-1022 GCF_001182915.1 Kitasatospora sp. MY 5-36 | reverse complement strand
GCGCCTCGTGCCGGCCGACCACGTCACCGATCGCCCCGCGCAGGGCCTCGACGTCCACCGAGCCTTGCAGGCGGAACGCGAACGGGCTGTTGTAGGTGGCGGAGGCGCCTTCGAGCTGGTCGAGGAACCACAGCCGCTGCTGGGCGAACGACAGCGGCAGCACCTCCGGACGCTCACCCGCCACCAGCGCCGGACGCGCCGGACGGCCCTCCTTCAGCTTCTCCATCACCCCGACCACAGTCGGGTTACGGAACAGGTCGCGAATGCCGAGCTCAGCATTGAGGGTCGTGCGGATCCGGCTGATCAGTCGGGTCGCGAGAAGCGAATGGCCGCCCAGAGCGAAGAAGTTGTCGTCGATACCCACCGACGGTACGCCGAGGACCTCGGCGAAGAACGCGCACAGGATCTCCTCCTGCGCCGTCCTCGGACCACGATGCCCCTGCACCTCCACAGCCTCGACCGCGCCGGCCCGGGCCCGCTCCGCCCGGCTGAGGAAGTACCGCTCCTGCTCAGGCGAGTCGAACACCTCCCAGCCGGACACCGGAACCTCCGGATCCCCGACCGCCACCCCGAGCAACCGCACCAACCGCTCCGCCACCAGACCCGCGGTCTCCTGGTCGAACAGATCGGTCGCGTACTGCAGAACGGCAGTGATACCCGCAGGCGCGTTGGCGGCGTCGCGGTTCTCGACGCAGGTGAGGTTGAGATCGAACTTGGCGGGCGGCGTCCCAAAGGACTCGGGCTGAGCGGTGAGGCCCGGGAGTTGGAGCGTGCCCTCGTCGTTGTTCTGCAGGACCAGCATCACCTGGAACAGCGGGTGCCGGCCCAGCGAACGCACCGGGTTCAACTCCTCCACCAGCCGCTCGAACGGCAGGTCCTGGTGCGTGAACGCCGCCAGGTCCGCATCCCGGACCCGCCCCAGCAACTCGCCGAAGGTCGGCTCACCCGACACATCCGTCCGCAGCACCAGCGTGTTCACGAAGAACCCGACCAGCTCGTCCAGGGCCTCGTCCGAACGCCCA
>NZ_LFVW01000309.1:0-203 GCF_001182915.1 Kitasatospora sp. MY 5-36 | reverse complement strand
ACCGCACCAACCGCTCCGCCACCAGACCCGCGGTCCCCTGGTCGAACAGATCGGTCGCGTACTGCAGGACCACCGTGATACCGGCAGGCGCATTGGCGGCGTCACGGTTCTCGACGCACGTCAGGTTGAGGTCGAACTTGGCAGGCGGCGTCCCGAACGACTCCGTACTCACCACGACATCCGGGAGCTGGAGGCTGCCCTCC
>NZ_LFVW01000308.1:0-963 GCF_001182915.1 Kitasatospora sp. MY 5-36 | reverse complement strand
GCGGCGTCGCGGTTCTCGACGCAGGTGAGGTTGAGATCGAACTTGGCGGGCGGCGTCCCAAAGGACTCGGGCTGAGCGGTGAGGCCCGGGAGTTGGAGCGTGCCCTCGTCGTTGTTCTGCAGAACGAGCATCACCTGGAACAGCGGGTGCCGGCCCAGCGAACGCACCGGGTTCAACTCCTCCACCAGCCGCTCGAACGGCAGGTCCTGGTGCGTGAACGCCGCCAGGTCCGCATCCCGGACCCGCCCCAACAGCTCACCGAAGGTCGGCTCACCCGACACATCCGTCCGCAGGACCAGGGTGTTCACGAAGAACCCGACCAGGTCGTCCAAGGCCTCGTCCGAACGCCCGGCCACCACCGTGCCGATCGGGAGGTCCGTCCCCGCACCGAAGCGCGACAGCAGAGCCGCCAAGCCCGCGTGCAGGACCATGAACAGCGTCACGCCGTGCCGACGCGCCAACGCGTCCAACTCCGCGTGCAGCTCGGGGCCGACATGGAACTCCAACAGCTCACCCTCATGCGACGCGGCGGCAGGACGGGGCCGGTCGAAGGGCAGGGCCACCTCCTGCGGCGCATCCCTCAACGTCTCGGACCAGTAGGCGAGTTGCTGGTCGAGAGCCTCCCCGAGCTGGTTGTGCTGCCAGAGGGTGTAGTCCGCGTACTGGACGGCCAGCGGCTCCCACTCCGGGGCGGCTCCGGCCAGCCGGGCCCGGTAGGCCGACGTGACCCCCTGCCAGAGCGGGCCGGAGGACCAACCGTCGCTGGCGATGTGGTGCAGGGTCAGCACCAGGACCGACTCGTCCTCGCCAAGTGCGAACAGCACGACCCGCAAGGGAAGTTCGACGGAGAGGTCGAAGACGGCGAAGGCCTCGGCCTCGATCCGCCCCGCCACCTCCGAAGCCGCGCACGGCTCGACCCTGAACGGCACCTCGACCTCACCGGCCGGCAGCACCAGCTGGCGC
>NZ_LFVW01000307.1:0-776 GCF_001182915.1 Kitasatospora sp. MY 5-36 | reverse complement strand
GGCACCTGGACGTCCTGGGCGGGCAGGACCAGCTGACGCGGCCGGCCGTCGACCGCGGGATAGACCGTCCGCAGCGCCTCGTGCCGGCCGACCACGTCACCGATCGCCGCGCGGAGCGCCTCGACGTCCACCGATCCGTGCAGGCGGAACGCGAACGGGCTGTTGTACGTGGCGGAAGCGCCTTCGAGCTGGTCGAGGAACCACAGCCGCTGCTGGGCGAACGACAGCGGCAGCACCTCCGGACGCTCACCCGCCACCAACGCCGGACGCGCCGGGCGGCCCTCCTTGAGCTTCTCGGCGACGCCGACGACCGTGGAGGCGTCGAACAGGTCGCGGATCCCGAGTTCGGCGCCGAAGGTGCCGCGGATCCGGCTGATCAGCCGGGCCGCGAGGAGCGAGTGCCCGCCCAGCGCGAAGAAGTCGTCGTCGATCCCCACCGACGGCAGGCCCAGCAGCTCCGCGAAGATGCCGCAGAGCAGTTCCTCCTGCACCGAGCGCGGTGCGCGTCCGCTCGGCTCGACGGCGGTGGCGGCAGGTGCGGGCAACGCGCGCTGGTCCAGCTTGCCGTTCGGCGTGATCGGCAGCGCCTCCAGCACCACCACCGCCGACGGCACCATGTGCCGCGGCAGACGCTTGACCAGGAAGTGACGCAGTTCCGCCGCGTCCACGTTCCGACCGTTCACCGGGACGACGTAGCCGACCAGGCGCTTGTCGCCCGGCCGGTCTTCCCGTGCCACGACCGCGGCCTGCGCCACCGCCTCGTGCGCCAACAGCAC
>NZ_LFVW01000306.1:0-271 GCF_001182915.1 Kitasatospora sp. MY 5-36 | reverse complement strand
GTCGTCGTCGATCCCCACCGACGGCAGGCCCAGCACCTCCGCGAACACCACGCACAGGATCTCCTCCTGCGCGGAACGCGGCGCCCGACCGCTCGGCTCGACAGCGGCGGCGGCAGGCGCGGGCAGCGCGCGCTGGTCCAGCTTGCCGTTCGGCGTGATCGGCAGCGCCTCCAGCACCACCACCGCCGACGGCACCATGTGACGCGGCAGCCGCCCCACGGCGAAACGCCGCAGCTCGTCGGGATCGACCTCCCGGCCCGCGACCGGCACC
>NZ_LFVW01000030.1:0-41114 GCF_001182915.1 Kitasatospora sp. MY 5-36 | reverse complement strand
CGCGCCCCCGGCCCCCAAGGCCGCCGCCCCGGCGCCGGCCGAGCCCGCTGCCGCCGCCGGCCCCGAGCTGATCCAGCTCCGCGGCCCGGCCAAGGCCGTCGCCACCAACATGGACGCCTCGCTGGAGGTGCCGACCGCGACCTCGGTCCGCGCCGTGCCGGCGAAGCTGTTGATCGACAACCGCATCGTCATCAACAACCACCTGCAGCGCGCCCGCGGCGGCAAGGTCTCCTTCACCCACCTGATCGGCTACGCCCTGGTCCAGGCCATCAAGGCCGCCCCGGGCATGAACTACAGCTACAAGGTGGAGAACGGCAAGGCCTTCCTGGTCAAGCCGGAGCACGTCAACCTCGGCCTGGCCATCGACCTGGTCAAGCCGAACGGCGACCGCCAGCTGGTCGTCGCGGCCATCAAGAAGGCCGAGACGCTCGACTTCTTCGGCTTCTGGCAGGCCTACGAGGACATCGTCCGCCGGGCCCGCGCCAACAAGCTGACCATGGACGACTTCACCGGCGTCACGGTCTCGCTGACCAACCCCGGCGGCATCGGCACCGTGCACTCCGTGCCGCGCCTGATGCAGAACCAGGGCACCATCGTCGGCGTCGGCGCCATGGAGTACCCGGCCGAGTTCCAGGGCTCCGCCCCGGAGACCCTGTCCCGGCTGGGCGTCTCCAAGATCATGACGCTGACCTCGACCTACGACCACCGCGTCATCCAGGGCGCGGCGTCCGGCGAGTTCCTGCGCGAGATCCACCGCCTGCTGCTCGGCGAAAAGGGCTTCTACGACGAGATCTTCGAGTCGCTGCGGATCCCGTACGAGCCGGTCCGCTGGGCCACCGACGTCGCCACCACCCACGACGACGAGGTCAACAAGACCGCGCGCGTCATGGAGCTGATCCACTCCTACCGGGTCCGCGGCCACCTCATGGCCGACACCGACCCGCTGGAGTACAAGCAGCGCAAGCACCCCGACCTGGACGTCACCACCCACGGCCTCACCCTGTGGGACCTGGAGCGCGAGTTCGCGGTCGGCGGCTTCGGCGGCCAGAAGATGATGAAGCTCCGCGACATCCTCGGCCTGCTGCGCAACACGTACTGCCGCACCGTCGGCATCGAGTACATGCACATCCAGGACCCGAAGCAGCGCAAGTGGCTGCAGGAGCGCCTGGAGAAGCCGTACGCGAAGCCCGAGCGCGAGGAGCAGCTGCGGATCCTCCGCCGCCTGAACTCGGCCGAGGCCTTCGAGACCTTCCTGCAGACCAAGTACGTCGGCCAGAAGCGCTTCTCGCTGGAGGGCGGTGAGTCGCTGATCGCGCTGCTGGACGCGACCATCGACTCCGCCGCCGAGCACCGCCTCGACGAGGCCGTCATCGGCATGGCCCACCGCGGCCGCCTGAACGTGCTGGCCAACATCGTCGGCAAGCCGTACGGCAAGATCTTCGGCGAGTTCGAGGGCAACCTCGACCCGAAGTCGATGCACGGCTCCGGCGACGTCAAGTACCACCTGGGCTCCGAGGGCACCTTCACCGGCCTGGACGGCGAGACCATCAAGGTCTCGCTCGCCGCGAACCCCTCCCACCTGGAGACGGTCGACCCGGTCGTCGAGGGCATCGCCCGCGCCAAGCAGGACATCCTGGACCAGGGCGGCACCACCTTCCCGGTGCTGCCGATCCAGGTCCACGGCGACGCGGCCTTCGCCGGCCAGGGCGTCGTCGCGGAGACCCTGAACATGTCGCAGCTGCGCGGCTACCGCACCGGCGGCACCGTGCACGTCGTGGTGAACAACCAGGTCGGCTTCACCGCCGCCCCGGCGTCCTCGCGCTCCTCGATGTACTGCACCGACGTGGCCCGCATGATCGAGGCCCCGATCTTCCACGTGAACGGCGACGACCCGGAGGCCGTGGTCCGCGTCGCGCGGCTCGCCTTCGAGTTCCGCCAGGCGTTCCACAAGGACGTGGTGATCGACCTCATCTGCTACCGCCGCCGTGGTCACAACGAGGCCGACAACCCGTCGTTCACCCAGCCGCTGATGTACGACCTGATCGACAAGAAGCGCTCGGTGCGCAAGCTGTACACCGAGGGCCTGATCGGTCGCGGCGACATCACCATGGAAGAGGCGGAGCAGGCGCTCCAGGACTTCCAGGGCCAGCTGGAGAAGGTCTTCGCCGAGGTCCGCGACGCGGCCCAGGCGCCGGCCGACGCCACCGCCGGCAAGCCGCAGGCCGACTTCCCGGTCAGCATCCAGACCGGCATCTCCCAGGAGATGGTCAAGCGGATCGCCGCCTCGCAGGTCAACCACCCGGACTGGCTGACCGTCCACCCGCGCCTGCTGCCGCAGCTGCAGCGCCGCGCCGCCTCGGTCGAGGACAACACCATCGACTGGGCGATGGGCGAGACCCTCGCCATCGGCTCGCTGCTGATGGAGGGCCACCCGGTCCGCCTGGCCGGCCAGGACAGCCGCCGCGGCACCTTCGGCCAGCGGCACGCCGTCCTGATCGACCGCAAGACCGGCGAGGACTACACCCCGCTGCAGTACCTCACCGAGGACCAGGCCCGCTACACCGTCTACGACAGCCTGCTGTCGGAGTACGCGGCCATGGGCTTCGAGTACGGCTACTCGCTGACCCGCCCGAACGCGCTGGTCATGTGGGAGGCGCAGTTCGGCGACTTCGTCAACGGCGCGCAGACCATGGTGGACGAGTACATCGCCTCCGCCGAGCAGAAGTGGGGCCAGCACTCCGGCGTCACCCTGCTGCTGCCGCACGGCTACGAGGGCCAGGGACCGGACCACTCGTCCGCCCGTCCGGAGCGTTTCCTGCAGATGTGCGCGCAGGACAACATGACGGTCGCGATGCCGACCCTGCCGTCGAACTACTTCCACCTGCTGCGCTGGCAGGCGCACAACCCGCACCACAAGCCGCTGGTCGTCTTCACCCCGAAGTCGATGCTGCGTCTGAAGGCCGCGGCGAGTGCGGCGGAGGAGTTCCTGTCCGGCTCGTTCCGCCCGGTCATCGGCGACTCCACCGTCGACCCGGCGCAGGTCCGCAAGGTGGTCATCACCGCCGGCAAGTTCTACTACGACCTGGCGGCGGCCCGCGCCGAGCGCGGCGTCACCGACACCGCGATCGTCCGGGTCGAGCGGCTCTACCCGCTGCCGGTGGCCGAGCTCCAGGAGGAGCTGGCCCGCTACGGCGACAACGTCCAGTTCGTCTGGGCGCAGGAGGAGCCGGCCAACCAGGGTGCCTGGCCGTTCATCGCGATGAACCTGGTCGACCACCTCCAGGTCGTCATCGGCCGCACCGGCGGCGACGCCCGTCTGCGCCGCGTCGCCCGTACCGCCGCCTCGTCCCCGGCGGTCGGCTCGGCCAAGCGGCACGCCGCCGAGCAGCAGGCGCTGGTCGAGGAGGTCTTCGCGCTCTGACGAGCCGAAGCCCGACGCTCTCCACGCCCGCGGCCCCGTCCTCCCCACCGGGAGGGCGGGGCCGCGGGCGTTCGCCGGGCCACCACCGGTACGACGGCCGACCGGCCCGGACTATCCTGACCAGGTCAATCCCCACCGGACCGGAGCGAACCGTGTACTTCACCGACCGAGGCATCGAGGAGCTGGAGAACCGGCGCGGCGAGGAGGAGGTCACCCTGGGGTGGCTGGCCGAGCAGCTGCGCACCTTCGTCGACCTCAACCCGGACTTCGAGGTCCCGGTCGAGCGGCTGGCCACCTGGCTGGCGCGGCTCGACGACGAGGACGACGAGTGACCCGGTGACGGCCGTCGCGAGGCCCGGGAGGCAACCGCCTCCCGGGCCTCACGCGTGTCCGGGTGCGGAAGGGTGCTGAAGGGTGCGGAGGGATGCGGAGGGATGCGGAACCCCGGGGGCCTCGTAGGGGAGGACTCGGGGACGGGTCGGGGACGGATCGGGGTCGGGTTCGGGGGTCGGGGCGCTTGACTCTGCCAGCACGCGATATATCGTCTTTAGAAGAGAACGCGATACATCGCGATCGACAACGGGAGGCGACGGACATGAGCCAGTGGACGGTCGAGGGCACCGAGAGGATCACCTTCGACGAGCCGGTGCGCGCGCTGCACGTGCGGACCATCGAGGGCACGGTGAACGTGGTGGCGGCCGAGGGCCCGACCCGCCTGGAGGTCACCGAGCTGGCCGGCGAGCCCCTGCACGTGACCCTGGTGGACGGCGTCCTGACGGTCACCTACAAGGACATCCACAGCTGGGGCGAGTTCGGCGACCGGCTCAAGTCGGTCGGCTCGGTGAAGGACCTCTTCGGCTCCTTCAAGCGCAAGCGGATCGCCGCCGTGACGGTGACCGTCCCGACCGAGGTCGAGGTCAAGGTCGGCACCGTGTCGGCCGACACCACCGTCAGCGGCGTCAGCGGGCACGTCTCGGTGCAGAGCGCCAACGGCGACACCACCCTCGCCGGGGTCACCGGCCAGATCGAGGCCGGCACCGTCACCGGCGACGTGGACGCCCACGCGGTCGGCGGCCGGCTCAAGGTCAACACCGTCTCCGGGCAGCTCACCGTGATCGCCGGCACCGCCGACCGGGTCCAGGCCAACACCGTCACCGGCGCCGTCACCCTGGACCTCGACGTGGCCGGCGAGACCGACGTCAAGGTCAACACCGTCAGCGGCGCCGTCGTGATCCGGATCCCCTCGCTGGCCGACGCCACCGTCGAGGCCGGCTCCACCAGCGGCGACGTCTCCAGCACCTTCGAGGAGCTCCAGATGAGCAGCACCTGGGGCGCCAAGAAGATCTCCGGCCGCCTCGGCGAGGGCCGCGGCAGCCTCCACGTCACCACCGTCTCCGGCGCGGTCACCGTGCTGCGCCGCCCCGAGGCGGAGGAGGACGGCCCGGTCGTGGTCAAGGAGCTCCCGGCCGGCCCGGGCACCCCGAACCTCACCAAGGAGGCCTGAGATGACCCCTGTGTTCGGCCACGGCCGGCTCCGCCTCTACCTGCTGAAGCTGCTGGACGAGGCCCCGCGGCACGGCTACGAGGTGATCCGGCTCCTGGAGGAGCGGTTCCAGGGCCTGTACGCCCCCTCGGCCGGGACGGTCTACCCGCGGCTGGCCAAGCTGGAGCAGGAGGGCCTGGTCGCCCACAGCACCGAGGGCGGCCGCAAGGTGTACCGGCTGACCGACGCCGGGCGCGCCGAACTCGAAGCCCGGCAGGTCGAGTTGGACGAGCTGGAGGTGGAGATCCGGGACTCCGTGGCGCAGCTCGCCGGGGCGATCCGCGAGGACGTCCGGGACAGCGCCAAGGACCTGCGCGAGGAGCTGTGGAACGCCGCCCGGCAGGCGCCCGGGCCGGAGCGCACCGAGCCCGGCGACCCGTGGGCCGGGCCCTGGGGCGACAACGAGTCCTGGCAGCGCGCCAAGGAGGAGTTCGCCCAGTTCAAGCAGCAGGCCAAGGAGCAGGCCAAGCGCGCCCGGGAGCAGGAGAAGGCCGCCAAGGCCAAGGCGAAGGCCGCCGAGGCGGAGGCCCGACGGCTGCGCGAGCAGGCCAAGGCCTCGCGCACCGCGGCCCAGCAGGAGGCGCTGCGGATCAAGCGCCGGGTCGAGCAGCAGGTGCGCGAGCACGCCGCGAAGGGCGACTGGCCGACCGGGCTGGCCGAGGGCCTGTCCGAGCTGACCAAGGGCCTGGCCGGCCTGGCCGACGCGGCCCGCTGGGGCCACGGCGCGGAGGAGCCGCCCGCCGAGCCCGCCGAGCGGGTCACCGTGACCAGGATCGACCTGGACAAGGACGGCTCCGACACCCCGGCCGACCTGCCGCCGTGGGCCGCCACCGACCCGGCCGGGGACCCGGCCCGCGAGCTGGAGCGGCTGCTCGACCGCTTCCGCGACCAGGTCCGCGACGCGGCCCGGGACGGCGGGGTGAACGCGGACACGCTGGCCGAGGCCCGTACGGTGCTGGGCGCCGCGGGCGAGCGGCTGAAGCGGCTGCTCGGCTGAGCCCGGAACGGCCCCTGCGGCCCGGTGCCCCCGTCACGGGAGGCACCGGGCCGCCGCACGCCCGCGGGCAGGCGTCAGGGGGTGGGGCTCCGTCAGGAGCGGGGTGCCGTCAGGGAGTGAGGACGATCTTCCCGAAGACGTCGCCCTCGGCGAGCCGGGCGAAGCCGTCCCGGGCCTCGGCCAGCGGCAGCACCGAGTCGATCACCGGCCGGACGCCGGTGTTGGCGCAGAACGCGAGCAGCCCGGCCAGCTCCTCCTTGGTGCCCATGGTCGAGCCGACCACCCTGAGCTCCAGGAAGAAGATCCGGTTCAGCTCGACGGAGCTCGGGTTGGTGCCGGAGGTGGCCCCCGAGATGACGATGGTGCCGCCCGGGCGCAGCGACTTCACCGAGTGCGACCAGGTCGCGGCGCCGACCGTCTCCAGCACCGCGTCCACCCGCTCGGGCAGCCGGGCGCCGCTCTCGAAGGCCGCGTCGGCGCCGAGCTCCACCGCCCGGGCGCGCTTGGCCTCGTCCCGACCGGTGACCCAGACCCGCAGGCCGGCCGCCTTGCCGAGGACGATCAGCGCGGTCGCCACGCCGCCGCCCGCCCCCTGCACCAGGACGGTGTCCCCGGGCTTGACCCCGGCGTTGGTGAACAGCATCCGGTAGGCCGTCAGCCAGGCGGTGGGCAGGCAGGCGGCCTGCTCGAAGCTCAGCCCGGCGGGCTTGGGCAGCAGGTTCCAGGTGGGCACCGCGACCCGCTGGGCGAAGGTGCCCTGGTAGCGCTCGGTCAGGATGGACCGCGGCTCGTCCGGGCCGACCCCGTGGCCGCTCTGGCCGATCACCGAGTGCAGGACCACCTCGTTGCCGTGCTCGTCGACGCCGGCGGCGTCGCAGCCGAGGATCATCGGCAGCCGCTCGGCGGGCAGGCCGACCCCGCGCAGCGACCACAGGTCGTGGTGGTTGAGGCTGGCGGCCCGGACGGTGACCACGCTCCACCCGGGGCGGGCCTGCGGCTCGGGGAGGTCGCCCAGCTCCAGCCCGCTCAGCGGGTCGGCGGCGTCGGTACGTGCGGCGTAGGCAGCGAACATGCCCCGGACGATAGCCGCGACGGCCGGGGCCGGGAACCACGCGGAGGTGTGACGCGTGTCCCGGCTGCTGCTCCCCCGCTCGCCTCCGGGCGCTCGGGGGGGCGCGGGGGAGCGGCCGCCGTGGCGGGCGCGCTCCCCCGATCACCTCGTCAGATCCGGGCGACGCCCTCCGCCCGGGCGGCCTCGGCGACGGCCTTGGTGACCGCCGGCGCGACCCGCTCGTCGAACGGCGAGGGGATGACCTTCTGCGGCGTCAGCTCGTCGGCCACGACGCCGGCCAGCGCCTTGGCGGCGGCCAGCTTCATGCCCTCGGTGATCCGGGAGGCGCGGACCTGGAGGGCGCCCGCGAAGATGCCCGGGAAGGCCAGCACGTTGTTGATCTGGTTCGGGAAGTCGCTGCGGCCGGTGGCCACCACGGCGGCGTACTTGTGGGCGACCTCCGGGTGGATCTCCGGGTTGGGGTTGGCCATCGCGAAGACGAACGCGCCCTCGGCCATGGTCGCCACGACCTCCTCCGGCACGGTGCCGCCGGAGACGCCGATGAACACGTCGGCGCCGGCCATCGCGTCGGCCAGCGAGCCCTTGAGGCCGGTGCGGTTGGTCCGCCCGGCGATCTCGGCCTTGACGTCGGTGAGGTCGCCGCGGCCCTCGTACACCACGCCCTTGCGGTCGCAGACGGCCACGTCGCCGATGCCGGCCGCGACCAGCATCTTGGCGATGGCGATGCCGGCCGCGCCGGCGCCGGAGATGACGGCCCGCAGCGAGCCGATCTCACGGCCCGTCACCTTGGCGGCGTTCCACAGGGCCGCGGTGGTGACGATCGCGGTGCCGTGCTGGTCGTCGTGGAAGACCGGGATGTCCAGGGCCTCCTGGAGCCGGCGCTCGATCTCGAAGCAGCGGGGCGCGGAGATGTCCTCCAGGTTGACGCCGCCGAAGGAGGGCGCCAGCCGGACCACGGTCTCGACGATCTCGTCGACCCCGGTGCAGTCGAGCGCGATCGGCACCGCGTCCACGCCGCCGAACTGCTTGAACAGGATGGCCTTGCCCTCCATCACGGGCAGCGAGGCCTGCGGGCCGATGTCGCCGAGGCCCAGCACCGCGGTGCCGTCGGTGACCACCGCGACGGTGTTGGACTTCCAGGTGTAGTCGTTGACCAGCTCCGGCTGCTCGGCGATGGCCGTGCAGACCCGGGCGACACCGGGGGTGTAGGCGAGGGACAGGTCGTCCGCGTCGCGCACCGGGACGGTCGCCCGGATCTCCATCTTCCCGCCGCGGTGGAGCGCGAAGACCGCGTCGACCGGATCCTCGGTGTCCTGGGTGCTGCTGTGAATGATCTCCGCTGCCACGATGACCTCTTCGTCATTGATCTGGCGAGGACGCGCGGCCGACGGGCAGGGCGACCCGTCCGGAAACCGGAAACCGGGTACGCCGAAGCGGACCCGGGGTCGGGGTCGGGGCGCTGCCGTCGGGCGGCGCCCTCGGATGAGGGTTGTATGGGGTCTGTGTTGTCCGCGTTGTGCTTCCGGGCCGAGCGTAGGTCGGAGGAAGGCATCGCACCTATGCCTTTTCGTCCTCGTCACGTACGGTTCATCGCCGCGCTGTCGCGTCACAGGGGCCCGGCGTCGGAAGCGCCGGGCTCCGGCGGCGGCAACGGCATGAGCGCACGCGCACCCGCAGGAGTGAACACAGGCCGAAGGGGATTCGGTGCCCCGGATACGGAGCCGCGTGAGGACTTCCGTTCCCGGGCACCCCGAGCCTGTCGGGGCTCGTCGGCCTGGTTCGAGCGTTCGGGGGTCACCCGGTACCGAATTCTGACACACCCGCCGCCGGGCCCGGCAGGGCGGGATGGCAGGATCGCTTGTCCGCCATTTCGCGTACACCCGTGCGACACCGTGGCGGCCCCACCTCCCTCCCTCAGGAGCCGCCCTCATGCCGCACGTCCGCCACGCCCTCCGTCCGGTCCCGGCCGGCGCCGCCCTGGCCGCCGCCGGAGCCCTCCTGCTGACCGGCTGCGGCGGCGGGCAGGCCGCCCCGGGCGACCCGGTCAAGGACCTCCGCGGCAAGCTGCCGAAGGCCCAGCGGTCGGCCGGCGCGCTGCGGGTCGGCATGGACGTCAACTACGCCCCGGTGGAGTTCCGCGGCCCGGACGGCAAGCCGACCGGCCTCGACCCGGACCTCGCCGCCGCCCTGGGCCGGATCCTCGACGTGCGGGTCGAGTTCGTCGACACCCCCTTCGACAAGCTGGTGCCGAACCTCCAGGCCAAGCAGTACGACGTGGCGATGTCCGCGCTCAGCGACACCCGCCGGCGCCGGGACGCGGTGGACGAGACCGGCAAGCCGACCGGCCCGGGCGTGGACTTCGTGGACTACTTCATCGCGGGCACCTCGATCGTCGTCCCGAAGGGCAACCCCAAGGGGATCAGGGGCCTGGACGACCTGTGCGGCAAGACCGTCGCGTTCCAGCAGGGCACCACCCAGGACGAGATCGTCACCCGCCAGGTCGGCGTCTGCGCCCGGGCCGGCCGCCCGCTGACCCCGCACAAGCTGGACACCGACACCAAGGCGCTGGCCGAGGTCGCCTCCGGCGCCGCCGCGGCCGGCCTGAACGACTACCCGGTGGCCGCCTACGCGGCGAAGACCACCGACGGCGGCGCCCGCTTCGAGGTGACCGGCGGGCAGTCCACCTCCAACCCGTACGGGATCGCGGTGCGCAAGGACGACGGGCCGCTGCGGGACGTGCTGGCCGGGGCGATCGACCAGCTGATCCGCAGCGGCGAGTACGACAAGATCCTGGCCAAGTGGAACGTCGGCGCCGGCGCGGCGCAGAACGCGGTGGTCAACGGGGGCATCTGAGGCGGGGGCGGCGGGCCTCCGGGGACGGCACGGACCGATCTGCATACTTATGCGCAGAGTGACAGGGGCGCGGAATAAGTCCGAATAGCGGACAGCGCGACCCCTCGTTATCCGATTTTGATCTGGATGAGGGCCACCTGACTGTCATCAGATGGCAGGATTCCCCCCATCTCGGATCGAGCCGGCCACTGGTCGAGGCCGTCCGGTCAACGTCCACCTCGGCGGAGGGTGGCGGAAGCAGTACCTCGTACAACCCCGGACGGCTCCCCCGCGCCCGGGCAACTGCACGACCCGGCCTGCACGTACGACGACGTACGGCGACACGCACCCGTACCGAGCCGCGCGGCTCGCCGTTCCGGTGCGCCGCTCCCGCGGCGCGCTCCGCCCGACCTCTCTCCCCCAGGATGGAGATCCCCCTCATGACCACCCGTACCCAGCGCAGCCGGCTCTTCGCAGCCGGTGTGGTCGCCGCCTCGGTCTCCCTGGTGCTGACCGGTTGCAGCAGCAGCAAGAGCGAGAGCAGCGGCGCCCCCAACGCCTCCGCGACCGTCAACGAGGTCAAGGCCGACCCCAAACTGGCCGGGCTCGTCCCGGACGACGTCAAGGCCGCCGGCAAGCTCCTGGTCGGCGCCGACGCCTCGTACGCGCCGGACGAGTTCAAGGACGACAGCGGCAAGGTCATCGGCATGGACGTCGACCTGGCCAACGCCATCGCGGCCAAGCTCGGGCTGAAGGCCGAGGTCCAGGACTCCGGCTTCACCGCGATCATCCCCGGCATCCAGTCGAACAAGTTCCAGCTCGGCATGTCGTCCTTCACGGACAACAAGGAGCGCGAGCAGATCGTCGACATGGTCACCTACTTCAACTCCGGCAGCGCCGTCGCGGTGAAGAAGGGCAACCCGGAGAAGATCGACCCGAAGGACCTCTGCGGCAAGAAGGTCGCCGTCCAGACCGGCACCACCCAGGCCGACGAGATCAAGGACACCCGCGACCCGGACTGCGCCAAGGCCGGCAAGCCGGGCGTCCAGAACGGCGGCGACAAGTTCGACCTCCAGACGGACGTCACCAACGCCGTGGTCTCCGGGCGCGACCAGGCGATGATGGCCGACTCCCAGGTCGTCGACTACGCGATCAAGCAGTCCGGCGGCCAGCTGGAGAAGGTCGGCGAGACCTACGGCGTGGCCCCCTACGGCGTCGCGCTGGCCAAGGGCTCCAAGCTCACCCCGGCCGTCCAGGGGGCCGTCCAGTCGCTGATCGACGACGGCACCTACAAGCAGATCCTCGCCAAGTGGGGGGTCGAGTCCGGCGCCATCACCACCTCGACCGTCAACGGCGCCGTCAGCTGACCCTCGTCCGCTCCATCTTCTCCCCCGAGGCCACACCGTGAACTCTTTGGACAAGGGGACGGCGGAGCAGGGCCGGCCCGAGACCATCAAGGCCGTCCCCGTCCGCCACCCCGGACGCTGGGCCGGCGCCGTCGTCATCGCCGTACTCGCGGCGATGCTGGTGAGCGCCCTCTTCACCAACCCCGCTTTCAAGTGGGACATCGTCGGTCAGTACCTGTTCCACGACAGCATCATGCACGGCCTGCTGGTGACGCTGGAACTTACCGTGCTCGCCATGCTCATGGGTGTGGTCGGCGGCATCGTCCTCGCGGTGATGCGCCTGTCCCCGAACCCGCTGCTGGCCGGCGTCGCGTGGGTCTACATCTGGATCTTCCGCGGCACCCCGGTGCTGGTGCAGCTGGTGTTCTGGAACTTCCTCGGCCTGATCTGGGCCAAGCTGTCGATCGGCGTCCCGTGGGGGCCGGAGTTCTGGTCCGAGCAGACCAACGTGCTGATCCCGACCTTCGTCGCCGCGCTGCTGGGCCTCGGCCTCAACGAGGCCGCCTACATGGCGGAGATCGTCCGCGGCGGCATCCAGTCGGTGGACGAGGGCCAGACCGAGGCCGCGCACGCGCTCGGCATGAGCCGGTTCCAGACCATGCGCCGGATCGTCCTGCCGCAGGCCATGCGGGTGATCATCCCGCCGACCGGCAACGAGACCATCTCGATGCTGAAGACCACCTCGCTGGTCTCCGTGATCTCCCTGGAGGAGATCTTCCGGGCCGGCCAGGTCATCTACTCCCGGAACTACCAGAACATCCCGCTGCTGATCGTGGTCAGCCTCTGGTACCTGTTCTTCACCTCGGTGCTGACCATCGGCCAGTACTACATCGAGCGCCACTACGCCCGAGGTTCCAACCGCACCCTCCCGCCCACCCCGCTGCAGCGGCTGCGGAGGCTGTTCGCCGGGAAGCCCGCCCCCAGGACGACCGCCGACGTCGTCCCGGGGCTCGAGGGAGGTGGTCACGTATGACCGATCCGACCAAGTCCCCCGCCGGCGGCGCGTCCGGCGAGCCGATGGTCCGCGCCGAGAACGTGCACAAGTCGTACGGCCTGGTCGAGGTGCTCAAGGGCATCGACCTGGAGGTCAGGCAGGGCGAGGTGTTCTGCCTGATCGGCCCGTCCGGCTCCGGCAAGTCGACCTTCCTGCGGTGCATCAACCACCTGGAGAAGATCAACGGCGGCCGCCTCTGGGTGGACGGCGAGCTGGTCGGCTACCGGCAGAAGGGCGACCGGCTGCACGAGCTCAGGGACCGCGAGGTCGCCCTCAAGCGGCGCGACATCGGCATGGTCTTCCAGCGCTTCAACCTGTTCCCGCACATGACCGCCGTCGAGAACGTCATGGAGGCGCCGGTCCAGGTCAAGGGCGAGAGCCGGGCCGACGCCCGCGAGCGCGGGATGGCCCTGCTGGAGCGGGTCGGCCTCGCCGACAAGGCGAAGAACTACCCCTCGCAGCTCTCCGGCGGCCAGCAGCAGCGCGTGGCGATCGCCCGCGCGCTGGCCATGAAGCCCAAGCTGATGCTCTTCGACGAGCCGACCTCCGCGCTCGACCCGGAGCTGGTCGGCGACGTCCTCGACGTCATGCGCGGCCTCGCCGAGGAGGGCATGACCATGGTGGTCGTCACCCACGAGATGGGCTTCGCCCGCGAGGTCGGCGACGCGCTGGTGTTCATGGACGGCGGGGTGGTGGTCGAGTCCGGCAACCCCCGCGAGGTGCTCACCGACCCGCAGCACGAGCGCACCAGGGCCTTCCTCTCCAAGGTGCTCTGAGCCCGTACGCCCGGCGCCCGGCAGGTCACTCCTGCCGGGCGCCGTCGTTTTGCCCGCCCGGGTAATAGGCTGGAGGCAGTCAGCCCGTTACCGACCCCCCTGGAAGGACCCCTGTGGAGCTCGCCGCCTACGCCGATCTCGCCGTCCGGCTGGTGAACACCGAGGAGCCCGAGCGCGGCACCGACTCGCTGACCTCCGTGGAGGCGGTGCGCGGTCTCTTCTCCGACTCCTCGCGGGCCCGCTCGCTCGCCGACGAGTCCGACGTGCCCCGGCTGCGGGCGGTGCGGACCCGGCTGCGCGGGGTCTTCGAGGCCGCCGCCGGCGGGGACGAGATCCGCGGCGTCGACCTGCTGAACAGCCTGCTGATGGAGTACCCGGTCAGCCCGCTGATCTCCGGGCACGACTACCTGGACGACGCCGGGCGGCCGCGCTGGCACCTGCACCTGGCCGACAACTCCCCCACCGCCACCGCCCACTTCAGCGCGGTCGCCTGCATGGGCCTGGCCGTCCACCTCACCGAGCTGGGCGCCGACCGGCTCGGCATCTGCCAGGCCGCGCCCTGCCGCAACGCCTACCTGGACACCTCGACCAACCGCTCCCGCCGCTACTGCTCGGACCGCTGCGCGACCCGCGCCAACGTGGCCGCCTACCGGGCCCGCAAGCGCCTGGAGGCGGAGGCGGCGGCCCGGGCGTAGCGGCCCGCTAGACCTCCTCGACCCAGGCGCCGAGCCGGCGGGCCAGGCCCGGCACCCGGGCCAGCCGCGGGGTGAGCAGCAGCCGCTCCAGCCGGCGCCCCGGCGCCAGCCAGACCGGGCTCGGGCGCAGCCGCAGCAGCACCCGGCCGAGCACCAGCTCGTCCGGGACGGCGCCGTAGCTGCGGCTGTCGCTGTCCACCGGGCGGTTGTCGGAGAGCAGCCACCAGCCCGTGGCCCGGCGCTCGGCGGCCCGCTTCACCACCAGCAGGTCCTGCTGGAAGGGGTGCCGGAAGACCACCACCGCGCCGGGCCGGATCGGCGCGCCGTAGCGGACCAGCAGCCGGTCGCCCTCGCGCAGGGTCGGGACCATCGACGGCCCCGCCACGTCGACCAGCCCGAACGGCAGCGCGCCGCCCGGGCCGCGCTCCCCCGCCCCGGCGCCCTCCGCTCGCGTGCTCCGCGCCACGACTCCTCCTCCCGCCCCCGCTCGCGCCCCCAGTCTGCCGTACGGACCGCCGTCCGTCCGATGTCCGGATTGCGCCGGTTCCCGGTCCGTCTTTCGCCCTAGGCCCACCGCCCGATCGCGAAACCGGGAGGGCGGAAGGGTAATCTCGGGCGCGGGAAGACGATCTAAGGAAGGACTCCCATGTTCTCTCGTCTGTTTGCACCGCGCGCCACCGTCCACGCCCACTGCGACCTGCCCTGCGGCGTCTACGACCCCGCGCAGGCCAAGCTGGAGGCCGAGTCGGTCAAGGCCACCCAGGAGAAGTACCAGGCCAACGAGGACCCGCACTTCCGCGCCCGCGCCGTCATCATCAAGGAGCAGCGCGCCGAGGCCGTCAAGCACCACATCTCGGTGCTGTGGAGCGACTACTTCAAGGCCCCGCACTTCGAGAAGTACCCGCAGCTGCACCAGCTGATCAACGACACCCTGAAGGCCGCCTCGGCCGCCAAGGCGTCCACGGACCCGGCCACCGGCCAGGCCCTGCTCGACCTGATCGCCCAGGTCGACAAAATCTTCTGGGAGACCAAGCAGGCCTGAGCCTGACGCGTCGCCACCCGACCGCCCCCGTCCGCACCGCCGGACGGGGGCGGTCGTGCGTTCACGTCCGACCCGGCCCGGTAAGGGTTGCCTGCCCTGAGTGGCTGTTATGCTGCCAGGGCGTCCGAGGGGGAAGTCCGGTGCGAATCCGGCGCTGACCCGCAACGGTGAGCACGGCCCGTACCCGCCCGTACGGCCGCGCCAGCCCGATCGCCCTCGGCCGCCGACCTCCCGACAACTCGCCGCGGACTGCGAGGGGAACGGCGCCCCGGCACGCCCCCGGCCCGCGCCCGCCCCGGCGCGCTCCCGGCCCGAGGCAAGGCGCACCCGTGAACCGCGCACCCGTCAACCGTGCAGTCGGCCCGCCCGCTCGCCGAATACCCGTCGTCCCGCTCGCCGCCGGACTCGCCGCCGCCCTGCTGCTCTCCCTGGTCTGCGGGGTCGCCCTCGGCTCCTCCGGGCTCGGCCTGCCCCGGGTGCTGCGGCTCCTGGGCGCCGGGCTGACGGGCGGCCGGCTGGAGGCGGACGAGGCGGCCGCGTACGCGATCGTCTGGGAGATCCGGCTGCCGCGCACCGTGCTGGCCGCCGTGGTCGGCGCCGGGCTGGCCGCCTGCGGGGTCGCCGTCCAGGCCCTGGTGCGCAACGCGCTGGCGGACCCCTTCGTGCTCGGCATCTCCTCCGGCGCGGCCGTCGGCGCCAACGCCGTGATGCTGTTCGGCGCCTTCGCCTCGCTCGGGGTGTGGGCGATCTCCGCCTCCGCCTTCGGCTCCGCGCTGGCCGCCATGACCCTGGTCTACGTCGCGGCCCGCACCGCGTACGGGCTCACCCCGCTGCGGCTGGTGCTCACCGGCACCGCGCTGTCCTACGGCTTCTCCGCCGCCACCACCCTGATGGTCTTCGCCGCCGACCGCGGCGAGGCCGCCCGGGACGTCATGATGTGGCTGCTCGGCAGCCTCGGCGGCGCCACCTGGGGCAAGGTGCCGATCGCCGCCGTCACCGTGCTGGCCGGGCTCGCCTACCTGGCCTGCACCGCCGGGCGGCTGGACGCGCTCGCGATGGGCGACGAGACCTCCGCCTCGCTCGGCGTGGACCCGGACCGGCTGCGCCGCGAGCTGTTCGTGGTGACCGCCGCCGTCACCGGCACCGTGGTCGCGGTCAGCGGGGCGATCGGCTTCGTCGGGCTGCTGATGCCGCACCTGGCGCGGATGCTGGTCGGCGCCGGGCACCGCCGGGTGCTGGTGGTCGCGCCGCTCGCCGGGGCGCTGCTGCTGGTCTGGGTGGACATCGCCTCGCGCACCCTGCTGGCGCCCGCCGAACTGCCCGTCGGGGTGTTCACCGCGGTGCTCGGCGTGCCCGCCTTCCTGGTGATGATGCGCCGCCGCGGCCAGGCCTTCGGAGGTGCCCGGTGACCGCGACGACCGACCCGACCCCGGTGCACGCCCAGGACCTCGCCGTCGACGGCGTCTCGGTGGAGCTGGCCGGCACCCGGCTGGTCCACGAGGTGAGCCTGGCGGCCGCCGCCGGGCAGGTGGTCGGGCTGATCGGCCCCAACGGCAGCGGCAAGTCGACCCTGCTGCGCTGCGTCTACCGGGTGCTGAAGCCGGCCGGCGGCGTGGTCCGGCTGGCCGGCGACGACCTGCACGCCCTCACCGCCCGCGAGAGCGCCCGCCGGGTGGCCGCGCTGACCCAGGAGCACTCCGCCGAGTTCGACTTCACCGTCGCCGAGGTGGTCGCCATGGGCCGGCTGCCGCACCGCCGCGGCTTCGGCGCCCAAGTCGACGGGGACGAGCGGCGCTGCGCCGAGGCGCTGCGCAAGGTCCGGGCCGGGCACCTCGCCGAGCGGGGCTTCCTGAGCCTGTCCGGGGGCGAGAAGCAGCGGGTGCTGTTCGCCCGCGCGCTGGTCCAGGAGCCGCGCCTGCTGGTGCTCGACGAACCCACCAACCACCTCGACATCGCGCACCAGTTGGAGGTGCTGGCGCTCGCCCGCGAGGCCGGTCCGACGGTGCTCACCGCGCTGCACGACCTCAACCTGGCGGCGGGCCACTGCGACCTGCTGTACGTCCTGCGGGACGGCCGGATCGTCGCCTCCGGGCCGCCCGACGAGGTGCTCCGACCCGCCCTGCTGGCCGAGGTGTTCGGCGTCCGGGGCACCCCGGTGCGCCACCCGGAGACCGGCGCCCTCCAGCTGCTGTTCGACCGCCTCCCCTGACCCCAAGGAACTCCCGTGCGCACCAAGGCCGTTGCCGCCACCGCCCTGCTCGCCCTCGGACTCGTCGGCTGCGGCGCCGAGATCGCCCCGAAGGAGGCCGCCACCGCCTCCGCCCACTACCCCGTGACGGTGGACAACTGCGGGGAGAAGCTCACCTTCGCGCAGAAGCCCGCCCGGGTGGTGACCAACGACGTCAACATCACCGAACTGATGCTCTCGCTCGGCCTCGCCGACCGGATGGCCGGCTACGTGATGCCCGACGACAAGGGGAAGATCGACCAGGTCGCCTGGAAGGACGGCTACCAGCAGACCACCTGGCTCTCCAAGAAGATCCTCACCAAGGAGATCGCGCTGGACGCCAAGGCCGACCTGGTCTTCGCCGGCTGGCACTACGGCTTCGACGAGGGCAGCGGCGTCACCCCGCAGGCCTTCAAGGCGCTCGGCGTCGACTCGTACGTGCTCAGCGAGTCCTGCCGCAGCGGCAAGGGCACCGAGCGCGGCGTGATGGACCCGCTGGAGGCGCTCTACACCGACCTGGCCAACCTCGGCGAGATCTTCGACGTCAAGGACCGCTCCGACAAGCTGATCGCGGACTTCAAGGCGCGGATCGCCGCCGTCCCGCCGGCCGAGCGCCGCCCGTCCGTCTTCCTGTACGACAGCGGGCAGGACAAGCCGTACACCGCCGGGAAGTTCGCCGCCGCCAACGAGATCATCGCCAAGGCGGGCGGGACCAACATCATGGGCGACCTCGCCGACAGCTGGGTCACGGCCGGCTGGGAGAGCGTGGTGCAGCGCGACCCCGAGGTGATCGTGATCAACGACTACGCGACGCCGAAGGCCGAGGAGAAGCGGAAGTTCCTGATGTCCTTCCCGCCGCTGGCCGACGTCGCCGCGGTCAGGAACGGCCGGATCTTCGTCATGGACTACGTCGACCTGGTGGAGAGCCCGCGCAACCCGGCCGCGATCAGCGCGCTGGCCGCCTACCTGCGCACCGTGCCGGCCCCCTGACCGGCCCGGATCCCGCTCCTCCGGGTCCGGGCGGCCGCGGGCGTACGCTCAAGGTACGAGCCGACGGAACCCGACCGGAGGAGCGAGATCATGACCACCACGACGGCCCCCGCCGCCTTCGACACCCGCGCACTGCGCGAGGGCATCGAACGCCGCGACGCCGAGGCCCTCCTGGCGCTCTACGCGGAGGACGCCGAACTGCGCATGGTCGACCGCAAGACCCAGCCCAGCCACCCCCTGGTGATGCACGGGCGGGAGGAGATCGGCGCCATGCTGGACGACGTCTACGGCCGCGAGATGACCCACACACTGGAACAGGTGGTCGTCCAGGGCGACCACGTCGCCTTCCTGGAGTCCTGCCGGTACCCGGACGGCGTCCGGGTGCTGATGTCCTCGATGGCCGGTCTGCGGGACGGCCGGATCATCGACCAGACCTCCCTCCAGGCCTGGGACGAGACCGGTCCCGAGCAGTAGGCTCACGGACATGATCCGCACCGCCGTCGCCACCGACGTCCCCGTCGTCCACGCCATGATCCGCGAACTCGCGGAGTACGAGAAGGCCCTGCACGAGGCGAAGGCCACCGAGGAGCAGCTGCACGAGGCCCTGTTCGGCGAGAACCCGGCCCTGTTCGGGCTGATCGCCGAGGACGACGCCACCGGTGAACCGGTCGGCTTCGCGGTCTGGTTCCGCAACTTCTCGACCTGGCGCGGCACCCACGGGATCTACCTGGAGGACCTGTACGTCCGCCCGGAGGCGCGCGGCGGCGGCCACGGCAAGGCGCTGCTGCTGGAACTCGCCCGGATCGCCGTCGAGCGCGGCTACTCCCGGGTCGAGTGGTCGGTCCTGGACTGGAACCAGCCCTCGATCGACTTCTACAAGTCGATCGGCGCGGTGCCGATGGACGAGTGGACGGTGTACCGGCTCTCCGACGGGGCGCTGGCCGCCGCCGGGCAGCGCTGAACGGCTCCCGGGAGTCCGGGGAAAGGGTCTGCCACCCTGCGTCGCAATGCCTTACCATGAGTAACTCCCGAACCGGGGTGCGGAAGGCAGAGCGATGGCGGATCCGCGGCGCCGGGCCCCCTTCGGGGGTAGCAAGCGGTAACAAGCGGGGTACCAAGAAAGCACAGCGCGCCACCCAGGAGGCAAGGGTGTCCCAGATCGACGGCGATCTCGGCGTTCAGGACTTCGTGGAGGTCCGGCTGCCCGCAGCCGGGGCCTACCTCTCCGTCCTGCGAACAGCGACGGCCGGGTTGGCGGCCCGGTTGGACTTCACGCTCGACGAGATCGAGGACCTGCGGATCGCGGTCGACGAGGCCTGCGCCATCCTGCTCCAGCAGGCGGTGCCCGGCTCCGTACTGTCCTGCGAGTTCCGGCTGGTCGGCGACTCGTTGAAGGTCACCGTCTCCGCCCCGACCACCGACGGCAAGGCTCCCGAACGGGACACCTTCGCCTGGACGGTGCTCTCCGCCCTGGCCGGCGAGGTCGACTCCTCGGTCGCCGAGGACAGGACCGTGACGATCAGCCTGCACAAGAAGCGCGGCGGGTCCCCCTCCCACTAGTCGGGCGCCGGACCGCACCGCACGACCGAGCAGCACCGAGCAGCACCGAGCAGCACCCGCGCAAGGGCCGTCCGCCGCTCCCCCGCTCAGGGGACCGACGGACGGCTCCCGGTACCGCCACCCACGCGGTACGACCAACGAGACGATTCCGGGGCCACCGGCCCCGGTGCTCCCGGAACGGAACGGGGGAATGGCCGTGAGTGATCTGGACCGTACCGGCCTCGCGACGGCGGGACCTGCCGTACCGACCCAGGCGAGCGTTCCCGGCCTCGCCGCCAACGACGAAGCGCACCCGAAGGACGCCCAGCGGATGAGCCACCCCACCGAGCCGACGTCCGAGCCGACGCCTGCCTCCGCGCCCCCGCCGGACCCGGTGGACGAGACGGCCCCGGCCGTCGGGACGGAACCGGCGGTCGAGGCCGACCCCGCGGTCGAGGCCGAGCCGACGGCCGAGGTCGAGCCGCACGTCGCCCTGCCCGCCCAGGGCTCGCACCGCACCGGCGCCCCGGACCGGGAGGCCGCCCGCGCGCTGTTCGTCCGGCTGTCCGCACTGCCCGAGGGCTCCCCGGAGCGGGTCGAGCTGCGCAACCAGCTGGTGCGGATGCACATCCCGCTGGTCGAGCACCTGGCCCGGCGCTTCCGCAACCGGGGCGAGCCGCTGGACGACCTGACCCAGGTCGCCACCATCGGCCTGATCAAGTCGGTGGACCGCTTCGACCACGAGCGCGGGGTCGAGTTCTCCACCTACGCGACGCCGACCATCGTCGGCGAGATCAAGCGGCACTTCCGCGACAAGGGCTGGGCGGTGCGCGTCCCGCGCCGCCTCCAGGAGCTGCGGCTGTCGCTCACCACGGCGACCAGCGAGCTCTCCCAGCGGCACGGCCGCTCCCCCACGGTGCACGAGCTGGCCGAGCACCTGGGGATCTCCGAGGAGGACGTCCTGGAGGGCCTGGAGTCCGCCAACGCGTACTCCACGCTGTCCCTGGACGTGCCGGACAGCGACGACGAGTCGCCGGCCGTCGCGGACACCCTGGGCGCGACCGACGAGGCGCTGGAGGGCGTCGAGTACCGCGAGTCGCTCAAGCCGCTGCTGGCCCAACTGCCGCCCCGGGAGCAGAAGATCCTGGTGCTGCGGTTCTTCCGGAACATGACCCAGTCGCAGATCGCCGCCGAGGTGGGGATCTCCCAGATGCACGTGTCCCGGCTGCTCGCCCGGACGTTGGCCCAGCTGCGGGAGAAGCTCCTGGTGGAGGAGTAGGACTGACGCTCCTTCAGTTCCCCCGGCTTGAGGCTCCCCGGCTTCAGGCTCCCGGCGGCCCTGTACCCCTAGTCCTCGGACGGGGCGTACAGGGCCGCCGTCGACTTCGGGTTCAGCAGGCAGCCGATGCCCACCAGGCCGAGCGCCCCGACCAGCACGCCGACCGCGATCATCGCGCCGCCGCTCTCGGCCATGTAGTAGCCGACCGGCAGGCAGATCGAGTTGGTCAGCACCGCCGGACTGCGGCCCCAGCGGCGCTCCTTGAGCAGGGCGCGGGCGGCCAGCACCGGCAGCACCCCGAGCAGCACGATGACCGCTCCGCCGAACTCGTTCAGAGCCAGCTGCTTGGACTGGCCGGACAGCGCGGCCACCATGTCCCAGACGCCGACGACGGCCAGCGCGGCGCCCGCCAGGGCCGTGATGGCGGCGCCCAGGGTCAGGGAGGCCGGGCGGCCGGATCCGGCCGAGGGTACGGGTGCGGAGGTTTCTGCGGTCACTCCAGCAGGGTAGCCGCCGGTTGCTCCGTACCGACCCGTAGGCTTTCCCCATGCGCGCTCTCCTGGTCGTGAACCACAAGGCCACCACCACCAGTGGCCGGACCAGGGACGTCCTGATCCACGCCCTGCGCAGCGATCTCAAGCTGGAGGTCGCCGAGACCCGCTACCGGGGCCACGCGCGCGACCTGGCCCGCGAGGCGGCGGAGGACGGCACGGTCGACCTGGTGGTGGCGCTGGGCGGGGACGGCACCGTCAACGAGGTGGTGAACGGGCTGCTGGCGCACGGCCCGGGCGAGAAGGTCCCGCGACTGGCCGTGGTGCCGGGCGGTTCGACCAATGTGTTCGCCCGCGCGCTGGGCCTGCCCAACGACCCGGTGGAGGCCACCGGCGCCCTGCTGGACGCGCTGGAGCACGGCCGGGAGCGGCCGATCGGGCTGGGCAAGGCGATGACCGAGGGGCTGCCGGACCGCTGGTTCACCTTCACCGCCGGCCTCGGCTTCGACGCCGGGGTGGTCGGGCGGGTCGAGGAGCAGCGCCGGGCCGGGCGCAAGTCCACCCACGCCCTGTACGTCGGCCAGGCCCTGCGGCACTACTTCACCCAGCGTGAGCAGCGCCGTTCCGGCCCCGTCTCCCTGGAGCTGCCGGGCCACGAGCGGGTTCCGGGCCTGGTGCTGTCGATAGTCAGCAACACCTCTCCCTGGACGTTCCTCGGCAACCGTCCGGTCTACCCCTCACCGCTCGCCTCCTTCGACACGGACCTGGACGTCTTCGGCATCACCCGGATGACGGCGTTCGGCACCGCTCGAACGGTCCGTCAGATCCTGCGGTCGTACACGACTTCGACCGACGGCGCCCCTCCCAGCGGCCCCTCCGGGAAGCACGTCGTCTCCTATCACGACGTCAGACACTTCACCTTGGTTTCGGAGGAACCGGCCCCGTTCCAGGTCGACGGGGACCATCTTGGAGACAGGAGTCGCGTCAGTTTCACAGGCGTACGGCGGGCACTGCGTGTGATTGTGTGACTGGAAGGGGGGTTCCTCCTTCTTCTCGAACGCACAAGCCCCCTTCACTCCATAGAAGTACTGGCTGTGAGCTAGGCGACACCGAAGAATCCAAAATTCCTCCCCGAAGGGGGTTGTATCCGAGCCCGAGGTTTGCGAACCTCTACATGGCGATCGGGACACATCGCAGCGACGGCAACTCCGGAACCACAGGAGCGCCGACCGCGGAGTGTCCCTCGAATCGCCGAATCCCCCCCAGCACAGACCACCCGGGCCCGACGGGCCTTTGGTCTCTTTTGCTGTTGCGGGATTCGTGAAAGCGTTCACATTCACAAGCCATTCGATTATGCCGATCGGGCCACCCCCCGCGGCAGGAGGAGTTGGACGACCATGGACTGGCGCCACCGCGCTGTCTGCCGCGAAGAGGACCCCGAGCTGTTCTTCCCGATCGGGAACACCGGTCCTGCTCTGCTGCAGATCGAGGAAGCCAAGGCCGTGTGCCGCCGCTGTCCGGTGATGGAGCAGTGCCTCCAGTGGGCGCTCGAGACCGGTCAGGACGCCGGCGTCTGGGGCGGCATGAGCGAGGACGAGCGCCGCGCGATGAAGCGCCGTGCAGCCCGCAACCGCGCCCGCACCGCCTGATCACCCGGCGATCACACGCCGTAGTACCAGCAGTGACCGCAGTACCGATCGACACATGATCAAAGGCTTCCCTGCACCTCCTGGTGAAGCCTTCCGCACCAAGGACCTCGCCCAGCCAGGTCCCGCGACACCGGACCCGCCCAAGCACTTGATACTGTTCACTTAGAGCAATATCGTGGAGCTGTGGCGCTCACCGTGTGCAACGCACCGGCGAGGTGTCGCACCACCCAGAGCCCCCGCTCCGGCCGACTCCCCCCGACGGCCGGAACGGGTTGAGAGGCCCTGTCGACCCACCCCCCCCGGTCGACAGGGCCTCGTTTCTGTTTCCGCACCCCGTTCCGCACCCCGGCGTGTGGGTGCGCGCACCCGGCGCTTCCGCCGGACGCACGCCCCCTCCACGCACCTGTGCGCATCCCCGCGCAACGGTTTCCTCGCGCAACGGTTTCCCCGCGGACGGGGATCTCAGCGGACGGGGATCTCCAGGATCACCTTCGTACCGCCGTTCGGGCCGGCCACCATGTCGAAGGTGCCGCCCAGTTCGCCGGTGGCCAGCGTCCGGACGATCTGCAGCCCGAGGTTGCCCGCCGTCTTCGGGTCGAAGCCCTCCGGCATGCCGCGGCCGTCGTCCTGCACCGTGATCAGCAGGTACTCCTCCGGCCGGGCGCCGCCGTTCCAGGTGTCCGACCAGCCCTTGCCGGTCGCCGGGGCCCGCCCGCGCAGCGCGCTGACCTCCAGGTTCCCGGAGGCGGTCGGACCGAACGCGTGCTCCAGGGCGTTCTGGAGCAGTTCGGTCAGCACCATCGACAGCGGGGTGGCCACCTCGGCGGAGAGGATCCCGAAGCTGCCGGTGCGGCGGGTCGCCACCCGGCCGTCCTGGGTCAGCTCCATCGCCATCGCCAGCACCCGGTCGGCGATCTCGTCGAAGGCCACCTGCTCGTCCAGCGCCTGGGAGAGCGTCTCGTGCACGATCGCGATCGAGCCGACCCGGCGCACCGCCTCGTCCAGCGCGGCCCGGGCGGACTCCGACTCCATCCGGCGGGACTGCAGCCGCAGCAGGGCCGCGACGGTCTGCAGGTTGTTCTTCACCCGGTGGTGGATCTCCCGGATGGTGGCGTCCTTGGTCATCAACTCGCGGTCGCGGCGGCGCAGCTCGGTCACGTCCCGGCAGAGCACCAGCGAACCGGTCAGGGTGCCCTTGGGCTTGAGCGGGATCGCCCGCAGGGTCACCACTCCCCCCTGCGCCTCCACCTCGGTCTGCCGGGGCGCCCAGCCGCTCGCCAGCTTCACCAGCGCCTCGTGGACGGCCGAGCGGGACGGCGGGGCGAGGTCGGCGGTGGCCCGGCCGAGGTGGCTGCCGACCAGGTCGGTGGTGAGGCCGAGGCGGTGGTACGCGGAGAGGGCGTTGGGGCTGGCGTAGGTGACCACGCCGTCCGCGTCCAGCCGGATCAGGCCGTCGCCGACCCGGGGGGCCGCGTCCATGTCGGCCTGCTCGACGCCGGGGAAGGGGAAGGAGCCGGCCGCGATCATCTGGGCCAGGTCGGAGGCGCTCTGGAGGTAGGTGAGCTCCAGCCGGCTGGGGGTGCGGACGGTCAGCAGGTTGGTGTTGCGGGCGATCACGCCCAGCACCTTGCCCTCGCGCCGGACCGGGATCGACTCGACCCGGACCGGGACCTCCTCGCGCCACTCCGGGTCGCCCTCGCGCACGATCCGGCCCTCGTCGAAGGCGGCGTCCAGCAGCGGGCGGCGGCCGCGCGGGACGAGGTGGCCGACCATGTCGTCCTGGTAGGAGGTGGGCCCGGTGTTGGGCCGCATCTGCGCCACCGAGACGTAGCGGATGCCGTCCCAGGTGGGGATCCACAGCACCAGGTCGGCGAAGGAGAGGTCGGAGAGCAGTTGCCACTCCGAGACCAGGTGGTGGAGCCATTCCACATCGGCCCCGGTGAGGGTGGTGTGGCGGCGGACGAGTTCGTTCAGCGAGGGCACATGGCGAGGGTAGCGCCGCCGGTCCGGGCCGGGCGCGCCAGGCCTCCCGCCGGGTCCGGACACCCCCTGAGTTGTTTAGACCAATTTTCCGGGAGGCCTGGACAACCGAGATTGGTCTAGTCCACAATGGAAGGGCACCAAGGAGAGGTCCCCGCGCAACTGCCCTGACCGCGCGCGGCCCCTCCTCGGTCGGACGCCGCAGATCGAGGACCCCGCACAGTTCTCGATCCCATCTGGCGCCCGACGACAGCTCCGGGCTGCGGTGCCGCATGGGTTGAGGGTCCCGTGTCGGCGCCGTGGCCCGTAGTGTTTTCCACCCCCGGGACCATGTCTCCGCCGCTCAACGAGCCGGCCCCGGTCCACAACCCGTGGACCGGGGCCGGCTCGCGCGCGGGACGGGCTACCGCGTCTCGGTGACCTTGGCCAGGGCGCGCGGGGCGTCCGGGTCCTGGCCGCGGGCGATGGTGACCTCGTAGGCCAGCAGCTGCAGCGGCAGGATCTCCAGGATCGGCTGCACCTCCTCGGGCACGCCGGCCGGCAGCGCGAAGCCGGCCGAGGCGGCGTCCACCTGCGCCTGCTGGCCGACCACCACCAGGTCCGCGCCGCGCCCGCGCAGCCGGTCCAGCACCGGCTGGAGGGCCTCGCCACCCTTGCCGTCCGGGACGATCGCGATCACCGGCGAGACGTTGTCCACCATCGCCAGCGGGCCGTGCAGCAGGTCGGCGCCGGAGAACGGGGTGGCCGGGATGTAGGTGGTCTCCATCAGCTTGAGCGCCGCCTCGCGGGCGGTCGGGTAGCCGTAGCCGCGCGAGGTGATCACCAGGCGCTGGGCGAAGCGGTAGCGCTCCGCCAACGCCTTCACCTCGGCCCGGCGGGACAGCACCCCGGCGGCCAGGCCCGGCAGCTCCTTGGCGGCCGCGCCGTCGCCCCCGCGCAGGCCCTCGACCAGCAGGTAGAGCGCCAGCAGCTCGGCGGTGTACGTCTTGGTGGCCGGCAGCGCCTTCTCCGGGCCGGCCAGCACGTCGATGTGGAACTCGGAGACCTCGGCGAGCGGCGAGGCGGCGTTGTTGGTCACCGCGAGCGTGACGGCCCCGGCCTCGCGGGCGGCCTTGGTGGAGGCCACCAGGTCGGGCGAGCCGCCGGACTGGCTGACGGTGACGACCAGCACGTCGGTGAGGTCCGGCTTGGCGCCGTACGCGGTGGTGGTGGACATCGAGGTCAGGCCGGCCGGCTTGCCGAGCAGGATCTCGATCAGGTACTTGGCGTACAGCGCGGCGTTGTCGGACGTGCCGCGCGCGGTGAGCAGGACGAAGCGCGGGCGGCGGGCGGCGATCTGTGCGGCGACCTCGCGGATCTTCGGGGCACCCTCGTCGAGGATGCGCTGGAGGACGGCCGGCTGCTCGGCCATCTCCGCCGCCATGATCCGGCCGGGGACGGGAACGGTCTGCGGGTCGGACATCTGGGTCTGCCTCCGGTGAGACGGTTCGACCCCGCTCGGGCGGCTGCCCGGCGGGGACCTCCAGGCGGCGAGTCCGCACACTCGCTGCGGTCCTTCGTCCCACGATCCTACGGGCGCGCCCGCCGCCGGGCACCTCCGTCCGCACACCCGCGCGCCCCGCGCGCACGCCCACCCGCGCACCCCTCCGGACGCCCTTCCGACGACGGGACGGGCGTCCGGAGACGGGCGCGACGGGAGGTCAGGACGCCTTGTTGATCAGCTGGTCGATCGCGGCGTCGGCCTCCTTGGTGGCCTGGTCCACCGACTTGCCCTTGAGGATCGAGGTCAGCATGTCCGGGATGATCTTCTGCTTCTCGACCGCGCCCCAGCCGGGGGCCAGCGGGGTGAACCAGGCGTCCGGGACGGCGTTGGCCGCGGCGGCGGTGCTCGGCTTGCTCTTCAGCGGGTTCAGCTGGGTCAGGTTGTTCGGCAGGATGTCCTTGTCGGCCAGCGCCTGCTCGGACTTGGTGCTGGTGAACATCCGGATCCAGTCGGTGGCCAGCGCCACCTGCTGGGACTTGGCGGTGACGGCGAGGTCGGAGCCGCCGATGAAGGTCGGCAGCGGCTTGCCGTCCGGGCCGGGCATGGTGGCCACCTTGACGGCGTCCTTGAGGCTCGGGTCGCCGGTGACCGGCGCGGTGACGCTGGCCGCCTCGTAGCCGTTGCCGTAGAAGGACGCGGCGTGCCCGCGGGCCATCGACTCGAACTGGTTCTGCTCGTTCACCGCCAGGTCGCCCTTGTTGTACTTGCGCACCAGGTCGACGAAGTGGCTGATGCCCTGCTGGGACTTGGGGTCGTGCAGGGTGCCGTGCCAGTTGCCGGAGCCGTCGAACTTGGCGATGCCGCCGCCGTACGCGGCCACGTAGCTCATCGCGGCGTACCAGTACGGGCCGGGCAGGTAGAGCGGGGAGAAGGTCTTGTCGGCCTTGTTCCGGTCCGCGACCTTGTCCAGCGCGGCCAGCAGCTCCGCCTCGGTCTTCGGGAAGTCGGCGCTGCCGGTGGCCTGCTGGAAGGCGGTGGAGTTGTAGATGGCGACCCGGGAGCCGGCGTAGTAGGGCACGCACCAGAGCTTGTCCTGGTACGTACAGGTGTTGGCGAGCGCCTTGATCCAGCTGTCGGAGTTGTCGAAGGTGCCGCGGTCCACCGGGGCCAGCGCGCCGGAGAGCACGTACTTCATGGTCTCGGTGTTGCCCAGCTCGACCACGTCGGGGGCGCTGCCGTCGGCGATGGCCTTGTCGAGCTTGGCCAGCTTGTCGGCCCAACCCTGGTAGGCGAGCTTGAGGGTGACGTTCGGGTACTTCGCCGCGAACTCGTCGTTGACCCGCTGGACCAGGTCCGGCCAGTTCTTCTGGGCGTCGTCCATCAGCCAGACGGTGACGGTGCCACCGGCGGCCTTCGGGTCCGCGGAACCGGCCGCGCCGGCGTCGCCCGAGGGCTTCGCCGTCGAGGAACAGGCCGTCAGACCGACCGCCAGTGCCAGGGTCCCGAGCGTCGACATGAGCTGACGCTTCTTCACGCCATCCTCCGAGGGGTGTAGAGCCGTTGTGCCCGCCGGCAGCGTGATTGGCGCCCGTGGCGGAGAGTCCGGACAGGGGGCGGCGAAGAGCTTGGGGGAGGGCCGATACCACATCCGGCGAGGTTGAATCTCGAACCGGATGACTGGACTCTGGCCTAGACCATAGGTGGTGTCAACGACCAAAAGCCTTCGTCGGGGCGGCCGTTGCAGAGCCGTTGTACCGCGTGGCCGCCAGTCGTCGTTCCGTCACCCTAAGTAGGTCTTAAGGTGGATTTAAGGCCTGCTTGAGGGAACACGGTCACTCGGTGGTCCCCCGGGTCGACGGCGGGGAAACAGAACGGGCCCGCCATGCGACATGCGCATGACGGGCCCGTTCGCCGACGCCACCGGACAGCGCCGGTGACGTCGCGTCGATCGTGTCAGCCGACCGCTCCCGGCTGCCCGGTGAGGACCTCCACGGCCGCCAGTCCGCAGACCCGGGCGGCGCCGTGGGTGGCGATGTACAGCGCGCCGACCGGCTCCGACTGGGGCAGGCCCATCTCGACCACGGCGGCGTCCGGCCGGGCCGCCACCAGGCGGCGCAGCGCGGCGGACATCCACGCGTGCCGGTGCGCGTCCCGGACCACCAGCACCAGGCGGCGGCCCTC
Organism: Kitasatospora sp. MY 5-36; assembly: GCF_001182915.1. NCBI lineage: Bacteria > Bacillati > Actinomycetota > Actinomycetes > Kitasatosporales > Streptomycetaceae > Kitasatospora > Kitasatospora sp. MY 5-36. The sequence continues at coordinate 12,517 of NZ_LFVW01000030.1, read as the reverse complement.
GGCGCCGGCCAGCAGCTCGCCGACCAGGGCGTCCAGCAGCTCCGGCGCGGCCTCGGCCGCCGACACCGCGCGGGTGCGGGTGCCGGGGAAGCGGTCCGCCAGCATGCCGGCCACACCCCACGGGGTGACGTCGCCGACCGCGATGTTCGGCTCGTCCGAGAACGAGGCCACGTACGGGCGCTCGCTCACCGGCGGCACCACCTGGCCCGGCGCCCGGACCACCTTGAGCGCCCGGCGCGCGGCCCGCAGGCCGACCGCCAGGTCCGGCTCGACCCGCTCGCCCTGGGCCGCGATCCGGCCCCAGCTGCCCAGCGCCCGGACCCGCTCGGCGGCGTCCGCCAGCCGCTCCTCGGCGAGCAGGCCGGAGCGCACGCCCGCCACGATGGCGTCGCGCAGCATCAGCACGGTCTCCTCGTCGGCCAGCCCGCCGCCGACGCAGATCGCGTCCGCGCCGGCCGCCAGGGCCAGCACGGTGCCCTCGCCCATCCCGAAGGTGTCGGCGATGGCGCCCATCTCGATCGCGTCGCTGACGATCAGGCCCTGGTAGCCGAGGCCGCCGTCGGCCGGGGCCGCGCGCAGCAGGTCGCGCAGCACGGTCGGGCTCAGGGTGGCCGGCAGCTTCGGGTCCAGCGCCGGGATCATGATGTGGGCGGTCATCACGGCCTTGGTGCCGGCCGCGATCGCCGCCTGGAACGGGATCAGGTCGCGGGCCCGCAGCACGTCCAGGTCGACGTCGATGACCGGCAGGCCGTGGTGCGAGTCCACCGCGGTGTCGCCGTGGCCGGGGAAGTGCTTGGAGCAGGCGGCCACGCCGGCCGACTGCAGGCCCTCCACCCAGGCGGCGGTGTGCCGGGCGCACAGCTCGGGGTCGGCGCCGAAGGAGCGGACGCCGATGACCGGGTTGCGCGGGTTGGAGTTGACGTCCGCGGTGGGCGCCCAGTTGTAGTTGACGCCGGCCGCGGCCAGCGCCCGGCCCAGCTCGCGGGCGACGTCCCGGGTCAGCGCCGGGTCGTCGATCGCGCCGAGCGCGAGGTTGCCCGGCCAGGACGAGCCGGAGCCCGCCTCCAGCCGGGTGACGTCGCCGCTCTCCTCGTCGATGGCGATCAGGAGGTCGGGGTTCTCGGCGCGCAGCGCCCGGGTGAGCGCGGACAGCTGGTCGAGGTCGACCACGTTGCGGTCGAACAGCGCGACCGAGCCGAGGCCCGCGGCGAGGTGGCGGCGCAGCCACTCCGGCGGCTCGGTGCCGACGAAGCCGGGCTGGAGGACGGTCAGGGCGTCGCGGTGCAGCTGGTCGCTGTCCGGCACGGTGGGAACGAGGATGCTCACGTGGACTCAGCCCTTCACGGCGCCGTCGGTCAGACCGCCGACCGCCTTGCGCTGGAGGAAGACGAACAGGATCAGCACGGGGATGGCGAACATCGTGGACGCGGCCATGGTGGCGCCCCAGTCGTTGCCGAAGGCGGTCTTGAAGGACGACAGCCACAGCGGCAGCGTCTTGCCCTGGTCCTTGTTGAGGATCAGGACGAGCGGGAACTCGTTCCACGCCGTGATGAAACCGAACAGCGAGGTCGACATCAGGCCCGGGGCCAGCAGCGGGAAGATCACCTTCACGAAGGCCTGGGAGCGGGTGCAGCCGTCCACCATGGCCGACTCCTCCAGCTCCTTCGGCACCGCGGCGATGAAGCTGCGCAGCGTCCAGATGGTGAAGGGCAGGACCATCATCATGTAGAAGAGGGTCAGCGGCACCAGGCTGTTCAGCATGTCGTTGTCGCGGGAGATGATGTAGACCGCGATGGTCATGACCTCCCAGGGCGCCATCTGGGCCATCATGATGACCAGCACGAAGGCCTTGCGGCCGCGGAACCTCATCCGGGCGATGGCGAAGGACGCCAGGGTGGCGATCACCAGTGACCCGAGCACCGCGCCGACGGTGACGACGACGCTGTTGAGGACGTACGTCCAGAAGTTCGGCGCGTTGACCGCGGTGGTGAAGTGCTCGAAGGTCGCGTCGAGCGGGATGAACACCGGCGTCGGGCTGATGATGTCGCTGTTCTGCTTGAACGCGGTCGCGAACATCCAGTAGACGGGGAACACGAAGAAGACGGCGAGGACGGCCGCGATCACGTTCAGCCAGGTACGTCCGAAGAGAGAGCGCCTCACAGCTCGTCCTCCTGCTTGATCATGATGCGGAAGTAGTACGCCATCAGCACGCCCAGCATCAGGATGGTGAGCACCGCGATCGCGGAGCCGACGCCGTAGTGCTGGCCGGCCGAGCCCTCCAGGAAGGCGTGCACCGGCAGGGTCCGGGTCAGCTTCTCCGGTCCACCGGCGTTGACCGCGTAGACCTGGGTGAACGCCTTGAACACCCAGATGACCTCGAGGAAGGTCGTGGCCAGGAAGAACGGCTTCAGGTTGGGGAAGATCACCGCGGTGAAGATCTTGCGCGCGCCGGCGCCGTCCATCCGGGCCGCCTCGTAGAGCTCCTTCGGGATGGTGGTCAGGCCGGCGTACATGTTGAACGCCACGAACGGGATCGACATCCAGACGATCAGCAGGATGATCACGAAGAACGTCGAGTACTGGTTGCTGAGCCAGTTGTAGCCGTGCATCGACTGCCAGCCGAGCTGCTCCAGGATCCAGTTGACGACGCCCCACTGGGAGTCGAACAGCCAGGTGTAGACGGTGGTCGCGGCGACCACCGGCATGGCCCAGGCCAGCAGCAGCGCGACCTGGAGCACCAGCCGCATCTTCTTGCCGAGCTGGTTCAGCAGCAGACCGATCAGGGTGCCGCCGACCATGATCAGCACCACGTTGACCAGGGTGAAGACGATGGTCCGGCCGGTGACCGACCAGAACTCCGGGTCGGTCAGCTGCTCCTTGTAGTTGTCGAAACCCGTCCACTCGGTCAGGTGCAGGACCAGCTGGCGCCTGTTGAGGTTCTGGAACGACAGCAGGACCGTCTTGAGCAGCGGCCAGCCCAGCAGGGCCAGGGTCGCCACGGTGGCCGGCAGCAGCAGCAGGTACGGCGCGAGGCGTGAGCCCAGGCTGGGGCCGCCCGCGGATCTGGCGCCCTTCGGCGCGGTGCCCTTCGAGCCGCCGCCCGAGGCGCTCGTCTCTTGACCGGCCACAGCGGCCTTCCCTGGGTCCGGGGACTGTGTCTGCACCCGCTCCGAATGCACAGCCATCGTTCTCACTTCCTCACAACCTGGCCACGACGGACAGGCGCCGCCCACCGGCCCCCCGCCGGGGGCCGGTGAACGACGCTGCTGGGACCCGCCTCCGGACTCCCGCCTGCGGGAGGGCCGAGGACGGGTCCCGGGTGCTTACTGCTTCTGGTTGAGCTTCTTGGCGATCTCGTCGTCGTACTTCTTGGCCGTGGAGGCGAAGTCGCCGCCCTGGAGGACAGCGGTCAGGAACTCCTTGACCGGGTTCGGGTTGTCCTCGACGCTGGACCAGTTCGGGGTGTTCGGGGTGATCGCGCCGACGGTGGCGCCCTGCTGGGCGGCCTTGGCGAAGTCGCCCTGGATGTTGGCGTTCAGCGCGGGCTTGTTCGTGGTGATGCCGGCGGCGGCGAACAGACCCTCGTTCTTGTCGTTGAGGGCGATCTTCAGGTAGTCCTTGGCCATGTCGGTGTTCTTGCTCTGCGAGGCGATCGCGAGGTTCGAACCACCGAGGAACACGCCGGTGGGCTTGTCGGCGGTCTTGCCGGGGAGCGCGAAGTAGCCGATCTTGTCCTTCGGCATGGCCTTCTCGTCCGGCAGCTCCCAGCCGAGGCCGATCATGGCGCCGACGTTGCCCTGGGCGAAGACGTCCTTCTGCTGCGGGGTGGCCTCGTCCTTGTCCTTCGGACCGGTGGCCGAGTAGCCCTGGAGCTTCTTGTAGGTCTCGAAGGCCTTCTGGCTCTCGGGCGAGCCCAGGCCGCCGACCCACTTGTCGCCGTCCTTCTTGGCGATCTTGCCACCCTCGCTGGTGAGCAGACCGAAGTAGACGTACCACTCCTGGCCGGGCATGTAGATCGGGTCGACGACGCCCTCGGTGGTCTTCAGCTTCTCCAGGTCGCTGTAGAACTCCTCCAGGGTCTTCGGCGTGTCGGTCAGGCCGGCCTTGGTCCACAGGTCCTTGTTGTAGGCGACCACGCGGTTGGTGACGTACCACGGGGCGGCGTACTGCTTGCCGTCCAGGACGGCGGACTCGTTCTGGTTGGCGGGCCAGGCGTCGCCGCCCAGGGCGGCCTTCTCCTTGGTGAGGTCGAGCAGACCGCCCGAGGAGGCGTAGCCGGCGGTCTGGGTGTTGCCGACCTCCAGGACGTCGACCGAGCCCTCCGACAGCGCGGCGGTGATCTTGGCGCCGATGCCGCCCCACTCCTGGGTCGCGTACTCGACCTTCGAGCCCGGGTAGGTGGTCTCGAACTCGGTCTTGACCGCGTCGGTCCAGCCCTTCGGGGCGGAGCCGGTCATGGTCCAGACCTTGAGCGTCTTGCCCTTGTACTTGTCCGCCGCGGAGGCGGAGGACGACCCCGAGTCGCCCTCGCTCTTCTTGCCGTCCGAGCCGCAAGCCGCCAGGCCGACGACCATTGCTGCGACGCCGACCGCCGCGATGAGCTGACGCTTCATTACGCCATCCTCCTGAGGGATGCCTGGGTTACCCCCGTCGGGCGGCAGCGGCAGACCCACACAAAGCGGGGGGAAAGGTGCCGCGGACCCCTTCGAACGGGTGGGGGGATTCATAGCTACCGGCCTAGTGGTGTAGACCAGCTGCCTGGAGCTTGGCCTAGACCAATGGGCCTGTCAACGGCTGTTCGACCGATCTCGACCACCCGTTATCAAGCCGACACCGCACATCGTTCATCGCGTGATGAGGTATTCGTTCCGTAGCCATACATGCAACGATGTGAGCCGTTAACGATGTGGCGGGGTCGCCGTAGGCCTCGCGAGAAGCGGGAGAACAGGTCCGATGAGCAGCGACGGGGGATCCACCGCCCAGGTCAACGACCCCGAGGTGAACAGCCTCCCGACGCAGGCCGGCACCGACCCGACCGCGCGCGTCCCCAAGTACTACGGCCTGAAGCGGCACCTGCTGCAGCTCACCGAGACCCAGCCCGCCGGCACCCCGGTGCCGCCCGAGCGGGCGCTCGCCGCCCAGTTCGACACCTCCCGCACCACCGTGCGCCAGGCCCTCCAGGAGCTGGTCGTCGAGGGCCGGCTGGAGCGCATCCAGGGCAAGGGCACCTTCGTCGCCAAGCCCAAGGTCGCCCAGGCCCTCCAGCTGACCTCCTACACCGAGGACATGCGGGCCCAGGGCCTGGAGCCCGCCTCCCGGCTGATCGAGATCGGCTACATCACCGCCGACGACCGGCTCGCCCCGCTGCTCGACATCAAGCCCGGCGGCCGGGTGCTGCGGATCGAGCGCCTGCGGCTCGCCAACGGCGACCCGATGGCCATCGAGGTCGCCCACCTCTCCGCCAAGCGCTTCCCGGCCCTGCGCCGCAACCTGGCCAAGCACACCTCCCTCTACGCGGCGCTGCGCGAGGTGTACGGGGTCACCGTGGCCGAGGCCGAGGAGACCATCGAGACCACCCTGGCCAACCCGCGCGAGGCCGGCCTGCTCGGCTCCGACCTCGGCCTGCCGATGCTCCAGCTCTCCCGGCACTCCTTCGACAACGACGGGGCCCCGGTCGAGTGGGTGCGCTCCATCTACCGCGGCGACCGCTACAAGTTCATCACCCGACTGAAGCGTCCGGAGTAGCCGCACTCCCCCACCGCATCCCGGGCACCGGCGCGCGCGACCCACGCGCCGGTGCCCTTCGCGTTCCGCGGCGGCTTCTCCCGCGGCCCCCGGCGGTGGTGGCTTTTGCGCCCCCCGGCGGCGGACTCCGGCCGGTTGCGTCCGGCTGGTGGGAAGTTCGGTCAATCCCGGTGACATGGATCACCCCATGCTCTAGATTGCGCAGCCGTACTGGCCTGACTGCCGATCACCGATGGTGCTGCTCGGCGGGCCCGTGCGGCGCTCGGCGCCGAGGGGCTGCGGCGCCGACGGGGAACCCCTCCGGAGCGGAGCCGAAGATGCCCTCTGATCCTCCCAGCGTCGAAGATGTCATGCCCGAGCCAGCCGGGAGGCCCGTCCCGGCCGTGACGCCCGAGCGGGTGCTGGCCGGCCTCGCCCTGCTCGTGCCGATCGTCGCGACGCTCTGGGTGTCCTCGTACGACAAGAGCGACCCGGCGGTGGCCGGGGTGCCGTTCTTCTACTGGTACCAGCTGCTCTGGGTGCCGGTGTCGGCCGTGTTCACGGTCGCCGCCTACCTGCTGATCACCCGGGACGAGAAGGCCCGCAAGGCGGCCCGGAAGGGCGGTGCGCGATGAAGGACGTCAACGTGCCGGCCCTCGTGGTCTTCGTGCTGTTCTTCGCCCTCGTCACCGTGATGGGCTTCCTCGCCTCGCGCTGGCGCCGCGCGGACAACGCCGCGCACCTGGACGAGTGGGGCCTGGGCGGCCGCAGCTTCGGGACCTGGGTGACCTGGTTCCTGCTCGGCGGCGACCTCTACACCGCGTACACCTTCGTCGCCGTCCCGGCCGCGGTGTACGCGACCGGCGCGGCGGGCTTCTTCGCGGTGCCGTACACGATCATCGCCTACCCGCTGGTCTTCCTCTTCCTGCCCCGGCTCTGGTCGGTCTCCCGGGTGCACGGCTACGTGACCCCGGCCGACTTCGTGCGCGGCCGGTACGGCTCGCGACCGCTGTCGCTGGTGGTCGCGCTCACCGGCATCCTGGCCACCATGCCGTACATCGCCCTGCAACTCGTCGGCATCCAGGCCGTGCTGGACGTGCTGGGGGTCGGCGGCGGGGAGAACGCCAACTGGTTCGTCAAGGACCTGCCGCTGTTCATCGCCTTCGGCGTGCTGGCCGCCTACACCTACTCCTCCGGCCTGCGGGCCCCGGCGCTGATCGCCTTCGTCAAGGACGCCCTGGTCTATATCGTGATCATCGTCGCGGTGATCTACATCCCGATCCGGCTCGGCGGCTACGGGCACATCTTCGACTCGGCCGCGCAGCACTTCAAGGAGGTCAAGGGCGGCTCGCTGACCATCCCCGAGAACAAGCAGTGGACGTACGCCACGCTCGCCCTCGGCTCGGCGATGGCGCTGTTCATGTACCCCCACTCGGTGACCGGCGTGCTGGCCTCCAAGTCCCGCAAGACCGTGCGCCGCAACATGGCGATCATGCCCGCCTACTCGCTGATGCTGGGCCTGCTGGCACTGCTCGGCTTCATGGCGCTCGCGGCGGGCGTCGGCAAGGGCGTCAAGGGCTACAACGCCCAGCTGTCGGTGCCCCAGCTGTTCGCGGACATGTTCCCGGACTGGTTCACCGGCGTGGCCTTCGCCGCGATCGGCATCGGCGCGCTGGTGCCGGCCGCCATCATGTCCATCGCGGCGGCCAACCTGTTCACCCGCAACGTCTACAAGGAGTGGCTCAAGCCCGCCGCCACCCCCGCCGACGAGACCCGGATCGCCAAGCTGGTCTCGCTGCTGGTGAAGGTCGGCGCGCTGGTCTTCGTGCTCGGCATGGACAAGCAGGCCGCGATCAACCTCCAGCTGCTGGGCGGCCTGTGGATCCTGCAGACCTTCGTGGCGATCGTCGGCGGCCTGTTCACCCGCTGGTTCCACCACTGGGCGCTGTTCGCCGGCTGGGCGGCCGGCATGGTGTACGGCACCTGGAAGGCGTACGGGATCGCCAGCCCGGCCACCAAGCACTTCGGCGGCAACGCGGCCGAGATCCCCGGCATCGGCGAGATCGGCTACATCGGCGTCACCGCCTTCGCCCTCAACCTGGTCGTCGCGGTGGCGCTCACCCTGGTGCTGCGGGCGGTCAAGGCGCCGGACGGCCCGGACGAGACCAGGCCGTCCGACTACAGCGCCGAAGCCGGCGACGACGAGCTGAAGAACGCGCCGGAGCCTGTAGCGGCGCACTGATTCGCGCGGTACGCGCCCTGTGATCGCGCCGCCTTCTCCGTGAACACTGGAGAAGGCGGCGCGATCATATGTATGAACAGGCGTGCACGCCGGGCACCACCAGACCGGACCGGCATCCGGCCGGGACCTGATCGACCACGGGGAGCTCGCGGCCATGGCAGAACTCGGCACCACCCTCAACGGCCAGCACCAGTCCACGCAGGGCCAGCACCACCACGTCACCGCGCAGGGCCAGCACGGCACCACCCAGGGTCAGCACACCGCCGGCCACGGGCCGCACACCACCGGCCAGGGCCAGCACGGCACCGCCCACCGCCCGTCGGCGGCCGGCCGGCTGCCGTCCGTGCTGATCGCCACCCGGCACGGGGAGTCCACCGCCAACGTCGAGTTCCAGCTGGCCGAGGCCGCCGGAGCGCTCAGCGTCCCGATCAGCTGCCGCGACGCCGACATCCCGCTGTCGCTGCAGGGCCGCCGGCAGGCCCAGGCGCTCGGCCACTGGTGGGCCGGCCTGCCCAGCGCCGACCGCCCGCGCAGCGTCTGGTGCTCGCCGTACGTGCGCACCGCCGAGACCGCCCGGATCGCGCTCGCCCAGGCCGCCGGGCTCGGCTCCGTCCCGGTCACCCTCGCCGTCCGGTACGACGAGCGGCTGCGCGACCGCGAACTCGGCGTCCTGGAGATGCTGCCGAAGGCCGCGATCGAGGCCAAGCACCCGGAGGAGGCGGCCCGGCGGCGCAAGATGGGCGAGCTGTACTACCGCCCGCCGGGCGGCGAGTCCTGGGCCGACGTCGCCCTGCGGGTGCGCAGCCTGCTGCGGGACCTCTGCGAGGAGGAGGCCGGACGGCCCGTCCTGCTGGTCGCGCACGACTGCACGGTGCTGATGCTCCGCTACGCGCTGGACCGGCTCACCGAGGACCAGCTCACCGCGCTCGGGCCGGTGCACAACTGCTCCACCAGCCTCTGGCGGGCCCAGGACGGGCGGCTGCGGCCGGACGGCTGGAACGGCGTCGGGCACCTGACGGCCGGGACGGACTGACGGTTGGTCCGGACCGACCGACTGGCGGGAACCGGCGGCTTCCTCAGCCCGCCTTCGGTTCCGGTTCCGGGGCCGGGTCCGGGTCCGGGTCGGCGAAGCAACGCCGGTAGGCCAGCGGCGTGGTGCCCAGCCGGCGGCCGAAGTGGTGCCGCAGCGCGGCCGCGTTGCCGAAGCCGCAGCGGGCGGCGATCGCGTCCACCGGCTCGGTGGTGTACTCCAGCAGCCGCTGGGCGAGCAGCACCCGCTGCCCGACCAGCCAGCGGTGCGGGGTGGTGCCGGTCTCCTGCTGGAAGCGGCGGGCGAAGGTGCGCGGCGACATGTGCGCCCGGGCGGCCAGCTGCTCGACGGTGGCCTCCTCGGCCAGGTGGTGGCGCATCCAGTCCAGCAGCGGGGCCAGCGAGTCGCCGGCGGCCTCCGGCAGCGGCCGGTTCACGAACTGGGCCTGCCCGCCCTCCCGGTGCGGTGCCACCACCATCCGGCGGGCGATCTCCCGGGCCACCTCGGCGCCCTGCACCTTGCGCACCAGGTGCAGACAGGCGTCGATGCCGGCCGCCGTCCCGGCCGAGGTGATCACCGGGTCGTCGTCCACGTACAGCACGTCCGGCTCGACCGTGGTCAGCGGGAAGCGCTCGGCCAGCTCCTCGCCGTGCCGCCAGTGCGTGGCGGCACGACGGCCGTCCAGCAGCCCGGCGGCGCCCAGCACGAAGGCGCCGCTGCAGATGGACAGCACCCGGCCGCCGCCCTCGACCACCCCGCGCAGCGCCGCCAGCAGCGGCTCCGGGTAGCCGGGGCGGATGCTCGCCGCGGTGACCACGGCGAGGTCCGCACCGGCGAGGCGCTCGGGACCGTACGGGACGTCCACCGCGAATCCGGAGTGGGTGGCGTGCGGCCCCGGCCGGGCCCCGGCGATCGCGAAGTCGTAGCCCGGCAGCCCGTCGGCGGTGCGGTCCAGGCCGAACACCTCGCAGGCCACACCCAGTTCGAAGGGGTGGACCTCCTCCAGCACCACCGCGACCACGTTCTTCAGCATGCCCACCAGGATGCCCCCGGCGCCCGCCCCGGCGGAAGGAAGGGGACGGCGGGAGGATGGCAGGATTTCGAGGCGATCGGTCGTTCCTGCCACTCGTGGCCGCGGCGCCGCCCGGCCACAGTGGTGCCCATGGACAGCGACACCCTCATCGGCTCACTCGCGATGACCGCGGCCGTCGGCGGTTTCGGCCTGCTCGGCCTGCTGATCGGCCGCGAGACCTCCCACGGCCCGGCGGCCGGCCGCGACAACTACCACCGCCCGGGCGGCTACCCGGCCGACCCGGCCCGCCCCGACCGGCTGCACGGCACCGCCGACCCGTCCTCGACCCCGGCCCCGTCGAGCGCTTCGACCCCTCCGACCCGTTCGACCCCGGAGGACCGTCCCGACCAGGGCTCCGGCACACTGGCCGCATGGACTTCCTCATCCGCCAGGCCCTCCCGGAGGACCTCGCCGACGCCGGCCGGATCACCGTCGAGGCCTTCGTCGGCGACGGCTTCACCAACCCCACGAGCAGCTACGTCGACCTGCTGCGCGACGCCGAGCGACGGGCCCGCGAGGCCGAACTCCTGGTCGCCGTCGACACGGCCGGAGCCGGGGTCCTCGGCTGCGTGACCTACGCGGTCGGCGGCACCGAGTGGGCGGACATCGCCACCCCGCGGGAGGGCGAGATACGGATGCTCGCCACCGCCGCCGCCTCCCGCGGCCGCGGCGTCGGCGAGGCCCTGGTCCGCGCCACCGTCACCCGCAGCCGCGAACTCGGCCTGGCCGGCATGGCCTTCTCCACCCGCCCGGAGATGACCACCGCCCACCGCGTCTACGAGCGCATCGGCTTCCGGCGCACCCCCGAACGCGACTGGGCCCCGTACCCGGGGATGGACCTGATGGTCTACACCATGGCCTTCTGACGACCGGCCCGGGCGCCCGTCACGGCTTCTTGTCGTACCCGGGCGCCACGTAGACGGTGTACCGGCCGTGCTTCCCGCTCGTCACCACGGTGACCACCCGGTACCCGGAGGCCTTCAGGGTGGGCTGGATCGCCTTGTCGATGGCCCCGGTCTGGGTGAAGTCCAGGACCACGACCTTCCACTCGTGGGCCTGGATGCCGGCCTGGATCGCGGGCACCCCGTTCTGCATCTCGCCGGTGGCCGGGTCCCGTCGGAAGACGGCCACCAGGTCGTGCCACTGCTGCCAGGTGGTCTGCTTGCGCAGGTAGTACGCGGGGACGTTGTAGTTCTCGACCAGGTACCGGTCGTCGCCCTTGACGATGTACGGCTCCAGGGCGGCGACGAACTCCTTCGAGTTCGACCACTCGCCGTACATCTCCCGGCCCTGGGCCGCGCCCACCCAGGCGAGCGGGCCGACCACCAGGGCGGCCGCCGCCACCCCGGCCACCAGGTGCAGACGGCCCTTCAGCCACAGCGCCGTACGGGCCAGCACCAGGCCCACCACGATGCAGGAGAACCAGGCGCCGAAGTCGACGTGCTTCTGCAGCGACAGCCAGGTGTGGATGCGGATCTGGTTCACCGGCGCCATCAGCCCGGCCAGCAGCAGCAACAGCGCCAGCCAGAACTCGGGCCAGGCCGCGCCGCCGCGCCGCCGCGCCCGCACCAGCTGCACCAGCACCCCGGCCAGCGCGACCACCAGCAGCGGACCCACCCAGCGGGCGGCCTCCGAGGCCACGTAGGAGTACGAGTCGTGGCCCGGGGCGCGCTTGAGCGTGGTGTGGTTGAAGCCGTTGACGTACTTCTCGCCGGCCGCCAGCGCCGCCGCGCCGACCGCCACCACGAAGGTGAGCAGCACCAGCAGCCCGCGCCGCCAGGCCTCCCAGCTGCGCAGCGACCCGCGCGGCCCGGCCAGCACCGCGATGCCGCACACCACCGGCACCCACAGCAGCGCGGCGTACTTGGTGGCGCCGGCCAGGGCCAGCAGCAGCCCGGAGGCGACCAGGCTCGGGTACCCGCCGCCCGTGGTCAGCCGCACCGCGAAGTACCCGGCCCAGGCGAGGACCGCCAGCGCCATCGCGTCGTAGGTGGCCAGGCCGCCGAGGAACTGGGTGGGGCCGAGCGCGACGAAGGCCGCCGCCGCGCAGAACGCCGCGAGCGAGCCGTGCAGCCGACGGGTGGCCAGGTGGACGGCCGTGGTGGCGGAGAGCATGAACGCCAGGCTCAGCAGCCGGGCGCCGTTCAGCCCGCCGACGAAGTCCGCGACGGCCACCACCACCGGGTAGATCAGCGGGGATCCGGAGAAGAAGGTCTCGTACGTCGACACCGGGGTGCCGTGCCGCAGGTGCGCGATCTCCTGGTAGCCCGCGTAGATGTAGGTGCCCTCGTCGATGAAGGCGGTGTTGCTGAGGATCAGGTGGTACGAGAGCGCCGCCTGGACCAGCAGCACGGCCAGCAGCGGCAGCCAGTCCGCCCGCAGCACCGGCCGGGCCGGGTGCGGCACCCGGGGCGGCCCGGGCCTGCGGCGGCGCCGGTCGGCCGGGGAG
>NZ_LFVW01000305.1:0-1567 GCF_001182915.1 Kitasatospora sp. MY 5-36 | reverse complement strand
CCGCCGCGACCTCACCCGGCTCGACCCGGAAACCCCGGATCTTCACCTGGTCGTCCGCACGCCCCACATACTCCAGCACCCCGTCCGCACGCCAACGACCCAAGTCGCCCGTCCGGTACATCCGTTCACCCGCCACACCCAGCGGATTCGCCACAAACCGCTCCGCCGTCAGACCCGCCCGACCCACATACCCGTGCGCCAGACCGGCCCCCGCCGCATACACCTCACCCACCACACCCGCCGGCACCGGACGCAACCACTCGTCCAACACGAACACCCGCTTGTTACCCACCGGACGCCCGATCGGCAACGACGACGACCCCAGATCCTCCTCGGTCACCGCGTGGCACGTCGTGAAGCCCATGCTCTCCGCCGGACCGTACCCGTTGCCCACCCGCAACCCCGGGAACAGACCCAGCACCTTCGCCACATGCGCCACCGAACCGGCCTCACCACCCGTGAACGCCGTCCGAACCCCCGCAAAAGCCCCCGGATGCTCATCCACCAGGAAATTGAACAGACTCGCCGACAACTGGAGCATCGTCACACCATGCTCCACCACCAACTTCTCGATCACCGCCGGCTGCGGATTCTGCCCCGGCTGCAACACACACACCGCACCATGCAACAACGCGCCGAACAACTCCAGCGCGAACCCGTCCCACGACACCGGCGAGCACTGCAGAAACACCTCACCCGGACCGAACTCGCAATACTCCTGCCCCAGATACGTCCCCACCAACGCCCGATGCGGCGCCACCACACCCTTCGGCCGACCCGTCGAACCCGACGTGAACATCACACACGCCACATCCTCCGAACCCACCACCACCGACGGCACCACCACCCCGGCCGACTCCTCCGCCGGTTCCCAGGGCGAATCCATCCACAGCACACGCTCGGCGATCCCCTCGACGGACTCCCGCAGCCCCGTACTCGACACCACCAGACCCACACCCGCCTCGGCCACCACCAACGCCGACCGCTCCCGCGGGAACTCCGGATCCAACAGCGTGTAACCACCACCCGCCTTCAACACACCCAGCAACGCCACCACGAGATCCGCACCACGCCCCAGGCAGACCCCCACCAACCCACCCCGCACCAGACCGGACTCCACCATCCGCGCGGCCATCCGATCCGACAGAACATCCAACTCCCCATACGACAACCGGCGATCACCATCCACCACCGCCACCGCACCCGGAGCCCGCACCACCTGCTCCGCAAAAAGCCCCGACACCGTCCCCGCCGGCACCGGACCCCCACCACCACCCCACCCCGACACAACCAACTCACGCTCGCCACCCACCAACACCTCAACCGACCCCACCGAACCGTCCGGATCCGCGACCATCGCGGCCAGCACCCGGCGCAGGCGCTCCGCGAAGGTGGTGACGGTGCTGCGGTCGAAGAGGTCCGCGGCGTAGCGCAGTTCGGCCCGGATGCCGGCCGGCCTGTTGGCGGCGTCATGGTGCTCGGAGAAGCTCAGGTTGAGGTCGAACCGGGCCGGGGCAGCCACAGAGCACTCCGGCTCCACGACCAGGCCCGGGAGTTGGAGACTGCA
>NZ_LFVW01000304.1:0-1528 GCF_001182915.1 Kitasatospora sp. MY 5-36 | reverse complement strand
CCGCCCGCCGCCGGCTCCCACTCCTCATCCACCCACACCACACACTCCGCGAGCCCCTCCACCGACCCCCGAAGCCCCGAACTCGACACCACCAGACCCACACCCGCCTCGGCCACCACCAACGCCGACCGCTCCCGCGGGAACTCCGGATCCAACAGCGTGTAACCACCACCCGCCTTCAACACACCCAGCAACGCCACCACGAGATCCGCACCACGCCCCAGGCAGACCCCCACCAACCCACCCCGCACCAGACCGGACTCCACCATCCGCGCGGCCATCCGATCCGACAGAACATCCAACTCCCCATACGACAACCGGCGATCACCATCCACCACCGCCACCGCACCCGGAGCCCGCACCACCTGCTCCGCAAAAAGCCCCGACACCGTCCCCGCCGGCACCGGACCCCCACCACCACCCCACCCCGACACAACCAACTCACGCTCGCCACCCACCAACACCTCAACCGACCCGACCAACTGCTCCGGATCCGCGACCATGGCGGTCAACAGCGAACCGAGACGGCGGCCCAGCACCTCCACCGTGCCGTGGTCGAAGAGGTCCGCGGCGTACTGCAGCTCCACCTGGATCCCACCGGGCGTGCCATCGGCAGCCCAGGCCTCGGTGAAGGCGAAGTTGAGGTCGAACCGGGCCGGAGCCGTGTCGAAGGTCTCCGATTCCAGGGTGATGCCCGGGAGTTGGAGGCTTCCCTCGCTGTTGTTCTGCAGGACCAGCATCACCTGGAACAACGGATGGACCGACGCCGAGCGGACGGGGTTCAGCTCCTCGACCAGGCGCTCGAACGGCAGGTCCTGGTGGGTGAACGCCGCCAGATCCGTGTCCCGGACCCGGCCCAGCAACTCACCGAAGGTCGGCGCACCCGACACATCCGTCCGCAACACCAGCGTGTTCACGAAGAACCCGACCAGCTCGTCCAAGGCCTCGTCCGAACGCCCCGCCACCACCGTGCCGATGGGGATGTCCGTCCCCGCGCCCAGGCGCGACAAGAGGGCCGCCAGGCCCGCGTGCAGCACCATGAACAGCGTCACGCCATGCCGACGCGCCAACCCCTCCAACTCCGCGTGCAGCTCCGCGTCCAGCCCGAACTCCACCAGACCACCCGCACGCGAACCCACCCCCGACCGAGGCCGGTCCAACGGCAGCGCCACCTCCTGCGGCGCATCCCGCAACACCTCCGACCAGTACGCCAACTGCCGCTCCAGGACCCCACCCAACAGACCCTGCTGCCACAACGTGTAATCCGCGTACTGCACCGGCAACGGCGACCACTCCGGAGCAACCCCCGCCAACCGAGCCCGATACGCCGACGCCACCCCCTCCCACAACGGCTCCATCGACCAACCGTCACTCGCGATGTGGTGCAAGGTCACCACCAGCACCGAC
This sequence comes from Kitasatospora sp. MY 5-36, assembly GCF_001182915.1. NCBI lineage: Bacteria > Bacillati > Actinomycetota > Actinomycetes > Kitasatosporales > Streptomycetaceae > Kitasatospora > Kitasatospora sp. MY 5-36. The sequence continues at coordinate 121 of NZ_LFVW01000304.1, read as the reverse complement.
CCGCCCTCGGCGACCGTGAACAACACCACCCGTACGGGCAGATCGGTGGACAGGTCGAACGGCGTGAACGCGGCCCCGCGCACTGCCTCGTCGAGCGTGTCGCTCCCGCACTCCACGACCG
>NZ_LFVW01000303.1:0-725 GCF_001182915.1 Kitasatospora sp. MY 5-36 | reverse complement strand
GACCCGCCCTCGGCGACCGTGAACAACACCACCCGCAACGGCAGCCCGGTGGACAGGTCGAACGCGGCGAGGGCCTCGGCGGAAATCCGCTCCGCCAGCTCCTCCGCCGTGCATGGCTCGGCCCTGAACGGCACCTCGACGTCCCCGACGGGCAGCACCACCTGGCGGGGCTGTCCGTCGACCGCCGGATAGACCGTCCGCAGCGCCTCATGCCGCCCGACCACGTCACCGATCGCCCCGCTCAGCGCCTCGACGTCCACCGCCCCGTGCAGCCGGAACACGAACGGGCTGTTGTACGTCGCGGAAGCGCCCTCCAACTGGTCCAGGAACCACAGCCGCTGCTGCGCGAACGACAGCGGCAGCACCTCCGGCCGCTCCCCCGCCACCAGCGCCGGACGCGCCGGACGCCCCTCCTTCAGCTTCTCCGCCACCCGGGCCACGGTCGGGTTCCGGAACAGGTCCCGGATGCCGAGCTCCGCGCCGAGCGTGCTGCGGATGCGGCTGATCAGCCGGGTCGCGATGACCGAATGGCCGCCCAGGGCGAAGAAGTTGTCATCGACTCCCACCGACGGCAGCCCGAGGACCTCGGCGAAGAGGCCGCACAGGAGCTGTTCCTGCGCCGACTCGGGAGCGCGACCGCCCTCGGCCGTGTCCTTCTGCCCGGTCGTCGGTTCCATCTGCTGAGCCATGACATCCATACCTTTCTTCGTGGGATCGTTCTGGTC
>NZ_LFVW01000302.1:0-13334 GCF_001182915.1 Kitasatospora sp. MY 5-36 | reverse complement strand
CGCCGCACGGCGGCCGCCAGCCGGTTCGGCACCTCGGCCACCTCGGGCGGGACCGGGCGGCGCGCCCACAGCAGGCCGGTCGCCGCCTCGGTGGCGGCGAGGGCGGCCTCGTACATCCGGGCCCGGCGGTTCCGCCTGCTTCGGTGGTCCTGCCGTTCCCGGCGGTCCCTCCGATGCGTGCCGAGGAGGTCCTGGAGCTGGTTCAGGCGGGCCGTCAACACCTGGCGGGAGGCGCCCGCCCGCGGGCCGCCCAGGTCGGCGAGGGTGCGGCCGAGCGCGTCGTACGCGGCGGCCAGCGCCCGGTTGCGCGGATCCGCGGCAGGCCGGTTCGGCGCACCCGCCGGCAGCCCGAGCAGCACCACGAACGCGGCCCCGACCGGCAGCATCGGCGCCGCCGCCCACCACGGCTGCGGCAACGGCATCCCACTGCCCAGCGCCGCCGACACCAGCAGCAGCATCCCCGCCGCCGAACCGCGCGGACCGGTCGCACTCAGCGCGCCGGAGGCGAAGGCGGTCAGCGTCAGCACGACACCCAGGACGAGGCCGTCCGCGTCCGCGTGCTGGAGCGCGGTGCCGATCAGCATGCCGAGCGCCGAGGCGAGGACCGCCGTCCCGATCCGGGCGGCCCGCAACCTGCCCGGCTCGGCCCGGTCGTTCATCGTCGCGTGCATCGCCCCGAGCCCCGCGAACACCCCCAGATCCAGCCGGTGCACCAGCAGCCCCACCGCCAACGGCACCGCCATGCCCACCGCCGCCCGCACCATCAACGCCACCGGCACCGGCGGCCGCGCGGGCCGCGCCGCACGGGCCCACCAGGGGGAAGGGGAGACGTCGGGAGAGCTCACGCGGTCACGTCCGTTCTGCGGCCTGGGGTCGCTGCTGTGCGACATTGCGCGGCAGATGGGGCGTACCGGGTCAGTCTACCCAGGCCGTCCGCGGCGGCTCCCACATGTCAAGTTCGTACCGATCGCGTACGGGCGGGCCAAGGTCCCTGCCGGTCCGACAGAGGCGATGGCTACGATGACGGAGGCGGAAACCGTCCACAGGGCGGACGGTGTACCGACCAGGACGGTACGACCCAGAAGTTGACGGTGTGTTGCGGAACGCGGCCGCCCGGGACGCCCCGGGCGCGGCGGGCCGTACGGGGGAGAGGTGAACTGCCGTGGCAGGCAATGGTGCAACTAGTTCGGGGACGCCGACTCCGTCAGCGAGTCCGTCGCCCAGTCCTACGCCGACACCCTCGGCGAGTCCTACGCCCAGCCCGTCGCCGAGCCCGGCCCCGAGCCCTACGACGACTGCCGCGCCCAGCCCTTCGGCCAACCCGGCACCCAGCGCGTCGGGGACCGACCCGGGCAGCCAGGCGCCTGCGAACGACTCGGCACCGTTCATGCTGGACCAGAAGCTCCCATGGACGCTAGGCGGGATCAACATCGCCCCCGTCGTCAGCACGGTGCAGACCAACGTCAGCGCCAGTGACCTGGTGGCGGCCTTCGGGAAGCAGAACGTCCAGGTCGAGCTCGACACGCTCACGACGTTCGTGGGCAAGATCGAGGCCCTGCTCGCCGCGATGGAGGGCTCGCCGGCCGCGCCGTACAAGCTCCAGGAGCAGAAGCTGACGGGCAAGAGCTTCGCGAGCGCGGACTTCGCCGAGGCGACGGCGCTGACCACCGCCTACGGGAAGGTGCACGCCCAGCTCGTCCAGCTGCACAAGGACTTCGTGTCGCAGATCCAGGCGATGCAGACGGCGGTTACGCGGACGGCCAGCATCTACGCGACCAACGAGGACCACACGACGGCCGCGCAGAACGCCGTCGCGAAGAACGCGGGTGTCACCACGTCGGCACCGGGGTCGACCGGCAGCCAGTACTGATGCCGGCTCGGGGAGAGTCCTACGGGGAAACGGGGAGCAAGTAGTGTCAGCCAGCACGAACTTCGAAAGCATGGAACACGCCCACCTGCGGAAGATGGTGGACAGCACGGACCCGACGACGGTCCTCAGTCGCGGCACCCAGCTGCAGTCGGCCGGCCGGGTGCTGAAGGAACTGAGTGCGGCGCTCAAGTCGCATGTCGGCAACGTCACCTGGGAAGGCCCGGCGGCCGAGAACTTCAAGACGTGGGTGAACAACCTGCAGCAGTCGGCGCAGATCATCGGCGACCACGCCACGACCGCCGGTGACGCGATGCATCAGGCCGGGGAGGCACTCAGCACCGCCAAGGTCGCTGTGCCGGAGCCTCCGAAGACGGAGATCCAGGCGGTCAACAAGTACAACAGCCAGTCGGACCTGGTGAAGATCCCCCAACTTGCCGTCGGTCAGTCCGCCGACTCCTACATGAAGACGGTCGACCCCAAGTGGGTGACGTCGACGGAGTTCATCCAGGCCAAGGCGAAGGTCGAGAAGGAGCACCAGGAAGCCGTTCTCCAGATGGAGAAACTGGCGCAGGCGTACAGCGCGGCGACGACGACGCTGAACGGGATCCCTTCGGATGTGGTGCTGCCGGGGACGCCTGGTTCTGGCGCCGACAAAGCCGGCTCGTCGAGCGTTTCGGGCGGCAGTAGTGGCTCGGCGGGCTCTGGTGGCTCGGTTCGCAACCCCCGCTTGAGCGGCGGAAGCGTCGGCGGTGGGTCCGACCCGTCCGGTGGCGGCGGCTACGGCGGCGGAAAGGTCCTGCCCCGTGACCCGGGCTCGGACGGCCCCGGCCCGTCCAACCCGGGCAACACCCCGCCCCCGCCGCACGGTGGCGGCGGCCAGCTGCCGCCCGAGCCGCAGGACCCGGGGACCTCGACCCCGCCGTCGTACCCGTCGGACCCGGTCAACCGTCCGGGCACCGACCTCAACAGCCTGCCCACCCTGCCGACCCTGCCCACGCAGACCGGCCCGTACGGCCCCGGCGGCGGCCAGCTGCCGACGGACGGACCGACCACCCTTCCCGGCTACCCGAACGGGCCGAGTGGCCCGGGCGGCGGGCCCGGCATTCCCGGTGGCGGCCCGGTCACGGGCATCCCGGGTGGACCGGGCGGCGGCACCGTCCCGACCAAGGGCGGTGGCAGCGGGTACGTCCCGGGCAAGGGCGGCGGCCAGATTCCGGTGCGCACGACCCCGTTCGGTGGTGGCCCCGGGCAGGGGAGGAACGGGACTCCCGGCCTGCCCAGCGGGACGGTCTTCGGCGCCCGTGAGGCGGGGCCGGGCGGCGGCGGCCGGGTCGGTGGGCCCGGTGGCATGGGCGGCGGCATGCACCCCGGCATGGGCGGTGCCCACGGCGGTGCGGTCGGCGCCAGCGGAGGCTCGCGCGGCCGGGGCCTGTCCTCGACCACGGGTGGCACGGTCGGTGGCCGCAAGGGCCCGACGGCCGGTGGGGAGTTCACGCCGGGTGGTACCGGTCTGCGCAACCGCGCGGCGGGTGCCGGCGAGGGCGGCCCCCAGGCCAGGCAGAACGGCATGATGGCCCCCGGAGCGGCGGGCCACGGCGGCCGGAAGGAGCGCGACCGCCGCCAGCGGGCCGACTACCTGCACGAGGACGAGGAGACCTGGACCAGCGGTACGCCGCACAGCAATCCGGACGTGATTGAGTAGGACGGCAACGACTGCCCGGCCACTGGGCACCCCCAGTGGCCGGGCAGACTTGTTCGGGGCACGCTTCCCGGTCGACGGAGAGATTGACGAGGAGTTGTGATGGGGCGGACGAACGCGCGGGCGCGTTGGCGGGCTGCTGCTGCGGCGCTTCTGGCGGCGGGAATCGTGGTCGGCCCGGTCGCAGCACCCGCGGTTGCCGAGGACACGATCCGGCAGCAGCAGTGGCATCTGGAAGCGATGCACGCTCCGGAGATGTGGAAGGTCACCAAGGGACAGGGCATCACGGTTGCGGTGATCGACAGCGGGTTCAAGCTGGACCATCCGGACCTGGAGGGGCAGTTCCTGCCGGGCAAGGACTTCAGTGGGAGCCCCGGTGGTGTGGGGTCCTTCGCAGACGGCCATGGCACGAGCATCTCCAGCCTTATCGCTGGGACCGGTAAGGGCAATGCCGGGACCGGCGCGCTGGGAGTCTCTCCTGGCGTCAAGATCCTCCCGTTGAAGATCAATAGCGGAAAGGTTGGGTCGCTCGTTTCGACTGACTTCCTGGATCAGATCGGGCAAGGCATCGATTATGCGGTTGACCAAGGGGCGAAGGTCATCAACATCTCGCAAGGGATTGATGCGGTAACCGCTTACCCGGCAGATGTGGCGAAACTGAACGGAATCATCGCGACAGCCAGAGGTAAGGGCGTTTTGGTGTTCGCCAGCGCTGGTAATGAAGCCGAGAAGGGTAATCCGGTCGAGTACCCTGGTGCGCTCCCTGGGGTAGTCGGCATCGGAGCCTCGGATCGAAACGGCACTGTTACGGCCGAGTCTGAACGGGGTCCGCAAGTCGTATTCGTGGCGCCCGGAATGGACATGATCGCGGCTTGCACATCGTCCACGGGCTATTGCAAGAGCCATGGCACGTCGGACTCGTCCGCCGTGGTATCGGCCTCGGCGGCATTGGTGTGGGCGGCGCACCCGGACTGGACGGGGAACCAGGTACTGCGGGTCCTCATCAATACCGCGGGGAAGCCGAACGACGGGTCCAGCCGCAACGACATTGTTGGCTATGGTGCAGTGCGGCCGCGTATTGCTTTGACGGATCCGGGAGATCCTGGTCCCGCGAACGTGTCACCGCTCCCGGTTGGCACGCCTGCACCGTCGGGGGCCCCGTCGCCTTCGGCGACCGCGCCTGCTGCTGGGTCTGCGGTGCCGATCCCGGTCGAGACTCCGACCGATGTGGCCGCCGGTGCGCCGTCGGTGCAGCCGAAGGCTGAGGCGTCCTCGGGCTCCGGCAGTGCGTTGCCGATCGTGGCGGGTGTGGTGGCCGGGTTGGTGTTGGTGGCGGGAGTGGTGTTCGCGGTAGTGCGGCGTCGGAAGTCGGCCGCGCAGCCGGACGTGGCCCAGGTGCCGCCGCTGCCGTCGCAGCAGCCGATGGGGGAGATGCCGCCGGCTCCGCCGTCGTACCAGCCGCCGGTGCCGCCGGAGGACAACCCGTACGCGAGGTAGTTCACGTTGTTGGGGGAACGCGGGATGTGGGGTCGTCGGCTTGTGGCCCTGGGGGTTGTGAGCCTGGGCGTGGTGGGGAGCGCGGTGACACCGGCTGCCGCCGATGGCTCGATTCGTGCTGATCAGTGGCACCTGGACGCGATGCACGCACCTGAGGTGTGGAAGGTTTCCAGGGGCCAGGGCATCACTGTCGCGGTGATCGATGGCGGGTTCAAGCTGGACCATCCGGACCTCGTGGGACAGCTCCTCCCTGGTAAGGACTTCAGTGAGAGCCCGGGCGGCGTCGGCTCGTACGCTGACGGTCACGGTACGGCGATGGCGGGCCTCGTCGCAGGATCCGGAAAGGCCAGTGGCGGCACGGGGGCGTACGGCCTTGCTCCTGCTGCCAAGGTCCTTCCACTGAAAATCAATAACGGGTCCGTAGGGGCCATGGTTTCGGCGGATTTTCTGGGGCAGATCGGGCAGGCTGTCACGTATGCGGTCGAGCAGGGTGCCAAGGTCGTCAATATCTCGCAGGGAATCTCTGCCGTCACCGCATCTCCTGCTGACGCGGAGAAGCTGAGCAAGACCCTGGCCTGGGCGCGGGCGAAGGGTGTTCTGGTGTTCTCCAGTGTGGGTAACTCCTACCAGTCAGGAAATCTTCTCGAGTATCCGAGCGGCCTGCCGAACGTGGTCGGGGTGGGCGCGATCGACCGCAACGCCACTGTGACTTCGGAGTCCCAGCAGGGGGCGCAGGTCATTCTCTCCGCGCCTGGTGTTGACATCGTCGAGGCATGCACCGGGAATACCGGGTATTGCAAGGGTCATGGCACATCGGACTCTTCTGCTCTGGCCTCGGCCTCGGCCGCATTGATCTGGTCCGTGCACAAGGACTGGACCGCGAATCAGGTACTGCGGGTCCTCATCAATACCGCGGGGAAGCCGAACGACGGTTCCGATCGCAACAACATCATTGGTTATGGCGTTGTCCGGCCGCGTATCGCGTTGACGGATCCGGGGGGACCCGGGTCCGGCGGATGTTTCGCCGGTTCCGGGTGATGCGGCGACACCGTCGTCGGTTCCGTCGCCTTCGGCAACCGCCTCGGCTGCCGCATCTGCTGTTCCGGGCCAGGCCGGAAGCCCGACCGATGTGGCTGCCGGTGCGCCATCGGCGCGGCCGAAGGCTGAGGCATCGTCGGGGTCGGGCAGTGCGTTGCCGATCGTGGGGGGTGTGGCGGCCGGGTTGGTGTTGGTGGCCGGTGTGGTGTTCGCAGTGGTGCGGCGCCGGAAGCCGGCCGTACAGCCCGAGGTGGTTCGGGTGCAGTCGGAGGACAACCCGTACGCGAGGTAGGTCACGTTGTTGGGGGAGTACGGGATGTGGGTTCGTCGGCTTGTGGCTCTGGGGGTTGTGAGCCTGTGCGTGGTGGGGACCGCGGTGACGCCGGCTGTCGCCGATGGCTCGATTCGGCAGCAGCAGTGGCACCTGGATGCGATGCATGCCCCTGAGATGTGGAAGGTCTCCACGGGGCAGGGAGTCACTGTTGCGGTGATCGACGGAGGCTTCAAGCTTGATCATCCGGACCTGGTGGGACAGTTCTTGCCGGGTAAGGATTTCAGTGGCAGCCCTGGTGGCGTCGGGCTCGACGTTGGAGGTCATGGGACACAGATGGCCAGTCTCATCGCGGGGACCGGGAAGGGCCAAGGGGGAACCGGGGCGTACGGACTGGCGCCTGGGGTTAAAATCCTGCCGCTGAAGATTGCCAACGGCTCCGAGGGGTCATCGATCTCGTCGGATTTCCTCGGCCAAATCGGTCAGGCGGTTGACTATGCGGTGGGCCAAGGCGCCAAGGTCATCAATATTTCCCAGGGCATGGCCGCGGTGCAGACTTCTTCTACAGATGTCGCCAAGCTGAACCGGATCCTTGCGAATGCGAGGGCAAAGGGGGTGCTGGTGGTCTCCAGTGTGGGAAATTCTGCGCAAGATGGAAATCTTGCGGAATATCCGGGTGCTTTGCCGAACGTTGTCGGCGTCGGAGCCATCAACCGAAGCGGCACCGTGACTGCGGAGTCCCAGACGGGGCCGCAGGTCGCACTCGTGGGGCCTGGTGAGGAAATGGTAGAGGCCTGTACGTCCGAAACCGGGTACTGCAAGAGCCACGGGACGTCGGACGCGGCAGCTCTGGTTTCCGCCTCCGCGGCACTGGTTTGGGCGGCCTACAGGGACTGGACGGCGAACCAGGTCCTGCGGGTCCTCATCAATACGGCGAGCAGGCCGAACGGGGGGACGGTTCGCACGGACGATGCCGGCTGGGGTGCGGTGCGGCCGCGTATCGCGTTGACGGATCCGGGGGATCCCGGCCCCGCTGACGTGTCGCCGCTTCCGGCTGACGCGGCTGTGCCGTCGGTGGCTCCGGTGCCGTCGGCGAGTGGGTCTGCTGCTGCCTCGGTGGTGCCGGTTCCTGTCGAGAGCCCGGCTGGTGTGCCGTCGGCGCGGCCGAAGGCTGAGGTGGCGTCGGGTTCGGGCAGTGGTGCGGTGCCGGTCGTCGCGGGGGTGGTGGCCGGGTTGGTGTTGGTGGCGGGGGTGGTGTTCGCGGTGGTGTGGCGGCGGAAGTCGGCTGTGCGGCCTCGGGTGGCTCAGGTGTCGCTGGTGCCGCCGCCGGACCTGCCGTCGTACCGGCCGCAGGTGCCGCCGGAGGACAACCCGTACGCGAGGTAGCCGGGTTGCCGCGTTGCCGGGCAGCCGCGCAGGCGGGTCGGCTGAGGTGTGAGGGCGTCAGGTGCATCCTGGCGCCCTCGCGCACGTCGGGGGCGTGGGGCGGCGGGTGTGCGCCGGGGTCACTCGGGTGGAGGCTGGTGGGGGCGGGGTGGGGGTGGCGAGGGTGGTGGTATGGATGCGGAGGGTGCTTGGCGGGTCGGGCAGGTGCGGCGGGCGGCGGCTGCGGCGCTGATCGGGACGGCGATCGAGTTCTACGACTTCTTCATTTACGGGACGGCGGCCGCGTTGGTGTTCGGGCCGGTGTTCTTTCCCGGGTTGGGCACGGTGGGGGCGCTGTTGGCGGCGTTCTCGGTGTACGCGGTGGCGTTCCTGGCCCGGCCGGTGGGGGCGGTGGTGTTCGGGCACTTCGGGGACCGGGTGGGGCGGAAGGCGACGCTGGTGGTGTCGCTGCTGCTGATGGGGTTGGCGACGGCGGCGGTCGGGCTGTTGCCGGGGTTCGGGGCGTGGGGGTGGTGGGCGCCGGCGGTGCTGGTGGTGCTGCGGGTGTGCCAGGGCGTCGGGTTGGGCGGGGAGTGGGGCGGGGCGGCGCTGCTGATCGCGGAGAACGCGCCGGCCGGGCGGCGGGGGCGGTACGGGGGGTTCCTGCAGCTGGGGCCGACGATCGGGTTCGTGCTGGCGAACGGGGTGTTCCTGGCGCTGCAACTCGGCCTGGACGAGGGGGCGTTCCGCGCGTGGGGTTGGCGGGTGCCGTTCCTGGCCTCGTTCGTCCTGGTCGCGGTGGGGCTGTTCGTGCGGCTGCGGGTCGAGGAGTCGCCGCTGTTCCGGACGGAGGGGCGGCGGGAGCGGCTGCCGGTGCTGGAGGTGCTGCGGGGGCACTGGCGTCCGGTGCTGGCGGGCGGCGGGGCGATCACGGTGGGGTACGCGTTGTTCTACCTGACCACGACGTACGCGCTGGCGTACGCGACGACCGGGCTCGGGGTGGCGAGCACGGTGGTGCTGTCGATGCTGCTGGTCGGGGCGGTGGGCATGGCCGCGACGGTGTGGCTGAGCGCCTCGCGCAGTGACCGTTGGGGGCGGCGGCGGACCTTGCGGTGGGCGACGGCTCTGGCCGCGGTCTGGTCGCCGGTGCTGTTCCCGCTGTTGGAGACGGTGAGCCGGCCGCTGATGTTCGTCGGGCTGGCGGGGGCGATGGTGGTGCTGGGCTGTATGTTCGGGCCGTTGGCGGCGTTCCTGCCGGAGTTGTTCCCGACCCGGGTGCGCTACACGGGCGCGGCGCTGACGTACAACCTGGGCGGTGTGGTCGGCGGTGCGACGACGCCGCTGGTGGCCACCCGGCTGACCGGGGCGTACGGGACGGCGCAGCCGGTGGGCTGGTACCTGGCGGTGCTGGGTGTGCTGGCCCTGGGGTGCCTGCGGATGCTGCCGGAGAACACCGGCGCGGAGCTCGGCTCGCTGGACGGTGTGGCGGGCGGGGTGACGGGCGGTGCGGCGGACGGTGCCGAACTCGGTGCGGCGGACGGCCCGGTGGACGGCGGAGGCCGCCGGGCGCCCCGGTTGGGGACGGATCCGGCGGCCTGACGAGGGGTGGGCTCAGCCGGCCAGGGCGGCGCGGCCGGCCAGCACGACGGCGGTGTGCCGGGCGACGCGGTCGCCGAGGTGCTCGGCGGTGGCGATGTCGGACTTGTGGACGGCCTCCGGGCCGGCGTCGGCCGGGGAGGACGCGGCGGCGCCGTTGGAGAAGCCGAGCCGGTTGAGGTCGTCTTCGGAGGCGGTGGTGGCGTTCCAGCCGGGCTTGAGGCCGAGGTTGACCCAGCTCATGCCGTGCTGGGCGGCGAGGGTCTGGAAGAAGAAGAGGGTGCCGGCCTTGTCGCCGCTCTTGGAGGCGGAGTTGGTGAAGCCGGCCGCGACCTTGTCCTTCCAGGAGTCGGAGAACCAGCGCTTGCTGGTGGCCTCGGCGAAGACGTGGAAGGCGCCGGAGGCGGTGCCCATGTAGGTGGGGGAGCCGAAGACGATCGCGTCGGCGGCGTCCAGCTGGGCCCACTGCTCCTCGGTGATGGTGTCGACGGCGATCGTGACGACCTCGGCACCCGCGGCGGCGGCGCCACGGGCGACGGCCTCGGCGATCACGGCGGTGTGGCCGTAGCCGGAGTGGTAGGCGAGGGCGACGGTCGGACGGACGGCGGTCATGCGGCGCTCCAGGGGACGGGTGCGGGCCGGCGCGGTGGCCGGCGGGCAGGCGTGGGGACGGGACGGGGCGGGCGCACCGCGGTGGCGGCGGGCCCCGGCTCCGTTGGTCTCCAATATAGACCAGGTCTCCATTGGTTACCAAGGGTGGATTGGAGACCGCAGGGCTACCCTGGACGCATGACGACGGAGCAAGCGGCCCGGACCGGGACCGGACAACCCGCGGAGCAGGACGCGAAGGACGTGCGGAACGCGCAGGAAGCACGGGGCGCGAAGGAAGCGCGGGACGCACGGGGGGAGCCGGACGGACCGGACGAGCCGGAGTACGACGTGTTCGCCCAGCTCTGTCCCAGCCGCGCGGTCTTCGCCGAGCTGGCCGACAAGTGGTCGATGCTGATCCTGATGAGCCTCCTCGGCTGCGGGCCGCAGCGCTTCTCCGAACTCCAGCGCGGGGTCGGCGGGGTCAGCCGCAAGATGCTCACCCAGTCGCTGCGCAACCTGGAGCGCAGCGGGCTGGTGCTCCGTACGGTCTTCCCGGAGACGCCGCCGCGGGTGGTCTACGACCTGCTGCCGCTCGGTCGCGAACTGGCCGAGCTGCTCACGCCGGTCGGCCGGTGGACGGAGCACCGCGCCAGGCGGATGATGGCGGCCCGCGAGGAGTTCGACGCGGTGCACGGCGAGGACTGAGCCGGCGCGTGGCGACGACCGGGCGGGTTGGCGCGGCGAGGTCCGGGCCGACCGGCGGCGGGGGCCGGAGGCCGATTTCCCTTCCGGGCCCGGAGCCGTGTAATGTCTTCCTTGTTCGACCGGCCCGGTGAAAAGCCCGGCAAGCCCCTATAGCTCAGTCGGTAGAGCGTCTCCATGGTAAGGAGAAGGTCTGCGGTTCGATTCCGCATGGGGGCTCCACTGAAAGACCCTCGCCTCACGGCGGGGGTCTTTCGCGTTTCCCGACCGGTTCCGCGGCCCGACACGCCACGGCCTAGCGGGTCGGGTACGGAATGCGCTGTGATGGTGCGTCATCGGCCGCCCGCCCGAGGGGTGCGGGCGCGAGCCGAACCCCGACCGGGAGGGTGTCATGGGTGTTCGACTCGTTGTGGTGGACGACCACCGGCTGCTGGCCGAAGCGCTGGCCACCGCACTTCAGCTGCGCGGCCACCGGGTGCTGGCGGTCGGTTCCCCGGCCGGTGTCGCCGCCGACCTGGTGGTCGGGCGGCGGCCCGAGGTGTGTCTGCTGGGGGTGGCCGCGCCGGGGGAGTCGGGTGCCTTCGACGGGCTGCGCCGGATCCGCCGGGAGCGCCCTGAGGTGGCCGTGATCGTGCTCGGTCCGGTGGGTGAACTGCGCGGAGTGGCAGGGGCGTTCGCGGCCGGCGCGGCCGGGTACGTGCCCAGCGACGAGCGGATCGAGGTGGTCGAGCGGGCCATCGGGCGGGCGCGCGCGGGCGAGGCCGCGGTCGCGGTGGACATCCTGCGCGGCGCCTTCGACCAACTGCTGCGCCCGGCGGCCGAACCGGACGACGAGGCCGTCCGGCTGCTGCGGCTGCTGACCCGCCGTGAGGTGCAGGTGCTGGCCCGGATCGCGGACGGCGAGGACACCGCGGCGATCGCTGCCGGGATGCGGATCGCCGCCAGCACCGCCCGGACGCACGTCCAGCGGGTGCTGATGAAGCTCGGCGCGCGGACCCGGCTGGAGGCGGCCGCGGTGGCGGCGCGCACCGGTCTGCTGGAGCGGATGGCCGGCGGCTGAGGAGTTGGTGAGAAGGCTGGAAGCAGTCGTCCGGGTGGCGCGGAGCACCCCGGTGGGATTGGGAGAATGACCCCAGTCGTACGGATTCCGTCGACGGCTTCCGCCCGACCGGGCGGACCGTCGTTCGCTGGAGGTCGCAACATGAGTAAGTACCTGGTCACGGGTGGCGCCGGCTACGTCGGCAGTGTGGTCGCCGCCCACCTGCTGGAGGCGGGGCACCGGGTGACCGTCCTGGACGACCTCTCCACCGGTTTCCGCGAGGGCGTCCCGGCCGGTGCCGAGTTCGTCGAGGGCCGGATCCAGGAGGCCGACAAGGTGCTGGACGGCTCCTTCGACGGCGTGCTGCACTTCGCCGCCTCCTCGCAGGTCGGCGAGTCGGTCGCGGACCCGGAGAAGTACTGGCGCAACAACGTGGCCGGCTCGCTGGAGCTGATCAGCGCGATGCGCGCGGCGGGCGTGCGCAAGCTGGTGTTCTCCTCCACCGCCGCGACCTACGGCGAGCCGGAGGCCGTGCCGATCGCCGAGACCGCCCGCACCGCGCCGACCAACACCTACGGCGCCACCAAGCTCGCGGTGGACCACCTGATCACCAGTGAGGCCGTCGCGCACGGCCTGGCCGCCGTCTCGCTGCGCTACTTCAACGTGGCCGGTGCGTACGGGTCCTACGGTGAGCGGCACGACCCCGAGTCGCACCTGATCCCGCTGGTCTTCCAGGCCGCGCTGGGGCAGCGTCCGCACATCGCGGTGTACGGCGACGACTACCCGACCCCGGACGGCACCTGCGTCCGCGACTACATCCACGTCGCGGACCTGGCCGAGGCGCACCTGCTGGCGCTGGACGCGGCGAAGCCGGGCGAGCACCTGATCTGCAACCTGGGCAACGGCAGCGGCTTCTCGGTGCGCGAGGTGATCGAGTCGGTCAAGCGCGTCACCGGCCGGGAGATCCCGGTGCAGGTCGCGGGCCGCCGGGCCGGCGACCCGGCGGTGCTGGTGGCCTCGGCCGCCCGCGCCCACGAGACGCTGGGCTGGACCCCGCGCCGCCCGAACCTGGACGAGATCGTCGCCGACGCCTGGACGTTCACCCTGGCGAAGAACGGGCGGTGAGGAAAGGCCGGTGAGCAACGGCCGGTGAGCAGTGGTGGAGTGAGGGTCGGACGGTCCAAGTCCGGCCACTCACGCACCTTCTGACGAAACTTCACCGAATCGCCACGAGCGCGTATCCCGCCCCGTACGCTGAGTGCGGTACCGGTGGGGGCCGGCGCCCATTCGGCCTCACCGGCCACCGGTGGGCGGGCGGAACGGCGGGTCCGGAACGCGGATGCCGGGCCGGTCCCCGCCCCCGGGCTCGGGCGGTGCGAGCAGGGGGAGGGACGATGGGGCGGATTCGCGTCCTGGTGGTCGACGACCACCGGATCTTCGCCGAGGCACTGGCCGCGGCGCTGGCCGCCGAGCCGGACGTGGAGGTGGGGGCGGCCGGCAGTGCCGCCGCCGCCGAGCGGGCCTTGGAGCGGGCGGCCGGCGAGGGCCGGTCCTACGACGTGGCGTTGATCGACGCCGACCTGGGCGTCGAGCCGGTCGGGACGGTCGGTGCGGCCGGGACGATCGGGACTGGCGGCCAGGCGGGCGTGCCGGGAGCGCAGGCGGG